>QIMB01000249.1 GCA_003233615.1 Nitrospirota bacterium | reverse complement strand
CGGACGAGCGCACTTCCTCGACTGACCCAATTGTGAGGATGGTACCTTTGTCCAATACCGTAATTCGGTCGGCAATGCGAAAGGCGCTTTCTAATTCATGGGTGACGACGACAATAGTCATGTCGAGCGCATCCCTGAGTCGGAGAATCAATTCGTCTAAAGATGCTGATACGACGGGGTCTAACCCTGCTGAGGGCTCATCGCAAAAGAGGAGGACCGGATCCATAATGACCGCTCGTGCAAATGCTGCTCTTTTCAACATGCCGCCTGAAAGTTCTGACGGCATGAGATCTTCAAATCCGGCCAGATTCACGACTTCCAATTTGAGTCGTACCATGATTTCCATGGTCATGTGATCAAGCTTGGTGTGTTCTCGAAGCGGGAGCATGATGTTTTCACCGACGGTCATCGAACTAAATAAAGCGCCGCTCTGAAACGCAACACCGAGTTTTCGATAAAAATGCGTTTTTTCCTGTTCGGACATCTGCTCGATGTCTTGCCCGAGGAGTGTGATGCATCCGCTGGCCGGATGTTCCAGTCCAATTAAGTGGCGTAATAATGTGCTCTTGCCTGAACCGCTGCCACCCATGATTACCATGATTTCACCCTTGTTGACCGTGAGCGAAATGTTGTTCAATATTTTGCGCGATCCGTAATGGGTCGTAAGATCGGTCACTTCGATAATGGGATGAGATTCGTGAATGGATGTGGACATCATGTGATTACCGGGTAAGCAGAAAGACAATAAGCAGGTCGGCTAATATGATGGCTAAAATAGAATGGACGACGGCGCGAGTCGTCACATGCCCCACGCCTTCAGCCCCACCGGTGACTGATGAGCCATTCACGACGCTGACCACTGTTATTAACACGCCAAATACGAGACTTTTCCCCAAACCGTGTAAGACATCTTCGGTCCCCAGAAAGGTTATCGTTTGCCCGATATAGGTATTCATCGAAATGCCGAGATCCGTCGTGATGTAGAGCCCTGCCCCTAGGAGTGCGACAATGTCTGCCCAAAGGGTCAGCGACGGAACCATGATGACCATGGCCACCAGGCTAGGGACTACGAGGAAGCGCACTGGATTGATGCCCATGACTCGTAAGGCATCAACTTCATTATTGATGATCATCGTACTGAGACGGGCGGCTAAGGCTGAACCTGATCTGCCAGCTATCAAGATCCCTGTGATCAATGGGGCGAATTCACGGACGACCGACAGCGCCACTCCGATCGTGACTTGATGCTCCGCCCCAAAATCTTTTAAAGCGTCGATTCCTTGAATGGCGAGCATGAGTCCGATCGTGATGGACACGAGTGAGATAATCGGCAAGGCCAGAATGCCGATTTCCATCATTTGTGAAATGATTGCCCTAAGGCTTACCTGTTGTTTCCGCCGACCTCCCAAGCAGATCCAAAAAACCGATTGATAGAGTAATGAGGTCCCAAATCCCAGCGAATCAACCCATTGCGTGGTGATCCGCCCTAAGGATTCGATCTTGTGAAGGAGCGATGGGAGTGGGCGATCAGGGCTCAGCATGGATCGCGCTCTCAATATCTGCATGTATGACAAATACTTTGTCGAGTCTGGCAAGCGTTAAGACGCGCATGACAGCTGGATTAAGACAGATGAACGCCACCACGTTCCCCTTCTTTTTCGCACGTTGGAAGACTTCGACCAACGTGGCAATACCTGAACTATCAATATAGGTTACGGATGCCATATCAATGAGAAGTTTTGTGCTGAGGTCGACTCTGTGAAGCAGGATTTTCCGGGCCTGTGGCGAGGTCTCTAAGTCGATTTCTCCGGTAAGAGTCACGATGTGATACCCCTGCGTTTCGAAGATGTGATGTTCCATGTGTCTGACTCGATTTATGACACGCTTTTGATCATTCGAAGAATGTTCCCTTGTCCCGTTGGAGATGGTCCGATGGAGACTGAGTCCATGACTTGCCGCATAAAATGGCAGCCCAGTCCGCCTGGACGGATATCGTCAAGTGCACGAGGGGTCATGCAATCGGGACCAACTGTCGGAGCGCGATCTTCAAGCACGATGACCAAGACATCATTGTTCAGCTCAATGTGCAACATGATAGGGTCCTGACATTCCCCATGGTAGGCATGGCGAATAATGTTTTGGCATGCTTCATCAATAGCGAGCACAATGTCTTCTACTATATCGGAACGCCATCCATGATTATTGAGAGCCATTCTCGTCATGGCTCGTGTCGGACCCAGTTCTCTGGCACGAGAAGGGAACTGATGATCAAGAATGACACATCGGTTAGGATGGTGTGCTTGCTGGCTCATGTTATGGAGTCCACTCGAGGGCCAGAATGGATAAATCATCTTGCGCTTGATTGTTTTCTGTCCAATCCAAAACAGCTTTCATTGTTGCATCAACACTCATTTGTAAGGACATGTGTTGAGCAGTTTCTAACACGTTGTGCAATCGGGTTTCATCAAAGAATTCCCGTGATGGATTTTTAGCTTCGAGTAGTCCATCCGAATATAAGTAGAGCCGCCCGCCAGGTTGAAGTTGGATGGTTCCCTCATCATATTGACTGTCTTCGAATAGACCGATCGGTACATTTCCGACCTCACCTTGCTCCATCTGCTGATTTGGGGAAAGGTACAGAGGAGGGGGATGGCCAGCACATGTATATCGAAATATCCCGTCTCGAATATTGAGAATTCCGTAGATTAAGGTGAAATATTGGTGCCCATCTTCACTCATGGGAAACATGTGATTTAAGCGAGTGGAAATTTCAGGGGGAGTCGCGAGGCTCTCAGCTCCAGGTGTTCCATTGGATGTGATGAACAGGCAGGAGGCATCGCGTCTTGGGATGAGCACGCGGCTGAGAGTCACTGACAGAAGAGACGCTGAGACACCATGTCCGCTCACATCCAGCACATATAGGCCGACGTGGTCAGCATCAAGTTGAAACACGTTTAACGAATCCCCACCTAACTCTGAGCAGGGTCGGTACGCCCAAGCAAAAGTCGTGCTGGAGAGTGCGGGCACAATATCAGGTAACAGGGCTTGTTGGACTCTCGCAGCAGCAGCCAAATCACTTTTCATACGATCATTCGCCTGCTGAACCATGTACATTGATTCTTGTAGCGCTTCTTCAGCGCGTGTGCGTTCGGCCACTTCCTCTTGAAGCGTCGCAATCGTCTCTTCTAGTAAGACTTGGAGATTGCGAATCTTCAAATGAGTGGTGATGCGTGCAATGACTTCCTCTATTTGAAATGGCTTGGTGACGTAGTCTACAGCTCCCACAGAAAAGCCTTTCGCGGAACTGACCGTATCTGATGGGCTTGTGACAAAAATAACTGGAATATGTTTGGTGTTCTCCTGTTCCTTTAGGCGGAGACAGGTATCAAACCCGCTGAGGCCAGGCAATTTGACATCCAAAAAGATTAAATCAGGTTTGTGCACGTGACTGGACGAGAGCGCTGTTTCGCCATCCGGGACGAGCGTGAGTTCAAAGCCAAAGGCGGAGAAGCTTTGCACCAGCCTCTTTATATCAGGAGAATCGGCAGCTGCCATAAGAATGGCACCCAAATGCATGGAATTGTTGGTCATGCTCAGTGGTTAGCCGATGGGAAAGACAATGTTCATAAATGGTAAAACGATATGGGAAATCCTGCAGTCTGAAAGCCTATTCAAGGAGCCTGTCGAATTTAGGGAATCGAAAGCGAAAAAGTCGCTGAGCGAGATTAGATTTTGACGATTTCGCCGGTCCATGGTGGGACTATGGGCCAAGAAATCGGCGAAATATGGGCCGCTCAGATACGTTTGCAGTCGATTCCTCCTAAGTCCGACAGGCCCAAGGTGCGCCACCCGATTTCCTCTCCCTATTTCTTAATGTATCGACAAAATTTCGAGCTGACCTAAGTTGGACATGTGATCCTAGCCCTCTCCCTTGTCTTGGAACTGCTATAGCATTGGATTGGGGAACTTGCGGAACGTGCGAAATCCCGGCTGGCTGATCGTGTGTTTTCGAAACGTTACAGAGCTGTGACCTGTTCACAAGGCTATTGCAATATTCTATGACTAGAATTGGAATAACAGACTTGAGAAGGATTTGGGTCGTTCAACTGCCGCTTTTAGGTTCAATCATGGCAAGATGTCGGCATGTAACACATTTGTAACACAGCTGTTACTGGAGAGAAATTTGGAGGAAGTAGAATGGCCTCATTCATCTATGGAGGAAAATTTCATGAAGATAGCGTTGCTAAGAAGAACGATGGGGATGTGGGTTGTCATGGTAGGGCTGTTATGCAGTTGGTATGGAGTCGGTGCGTTTGATTCTTCAATGGCATGGGCCAAAGAATCAATGGATGATCCCAATTGGAAGACATATACCCGGGTCAGTGGAGTCTCAGGGAATTTGAATAGCATCGGATCGGATACCTTGAATAACTTGATGACGCTGTGGGCTGAAGGATTTCGAAAACACTATCCGAACATCAAAATTCAAATTGAGGGAAAGGGATCAAGTACCGCTCCTCCTGCCCTCATTGAAGGGACGGCCCAATTGGGTCCCATGTCTCGAAAAATGAAGGGCAAGGAAATGGATGTATTTGAGGCCAAGTTTGGGTATAAGCCGACTCCGTTTCCGGTGGCTATCGACGCATTGGCGGTGTATGTCAATAAGGACAATCCGATAGCAGGGATGACGGTGCCCCAAGTGGATGCGGCATTTTCTAAATCTCGTCGACAGGGCTATACACACGATATTACGACCTGGGGCCAGTTAGGAGTGAAGGGTTCGTTTGCAAAGACTCCTGTGAGTTTATATGGACGAAACTCGGCCTCGGGCACATATGGATTTTTCAAAAAGAAAGTTCTGCAGAATGGTGATTATAAGGATCAAGTCAAGGAACAACCCGGTTCGGCATCGGTTATTCAAGGTGTGACCAAAGATCGAGCGGGGCTGGGATACAGTGGGATTGGGTATCGTACCTCTGGAGTGCGTGCTCTTTCGTTGGCCAAAAAAGAGGGAGCCATCTTTGTGGAGCCGACGTTTGAAAATGCTGCCACAGGCGCCTATCCGTTGGTGCGTTTTTTATTCGTCTATGTGAATAAAGTTCCGAACAAGTCGCTGTCTCCCCTTGTCAAAGAGTTCTTGAATTTTGTGTATAGCCGTGAAGGCCAAAAAGTTGTGATCAAAGATGGCTATTTTCCGTTAAGCGCCAAACTGATTGAGAAACAACGCAGTACTTTTGAATAGTCACGATGTATGAAAATGACTCCGTCAGTTCCCGTTTCTAGAATCGAGAGTCACCCGGCGCAGACAGGCGAGGGGGAAAGACGCGCTCGATCAGTTCATCGACGTTTTCGGCATGCGGTGGATCGTTTTGCTGGTTGGGTTGTCTGGGTTGGGGGGCTAGCCACGATTCTCAGTATTCTGGGAATATTGTTGTATTTAGTGTGGGAAGTTCTTCCGCTATTTCGTTCTGCGAGTGGGGAGCAGCTGGCTGCTGTTCATGTGCAGGAAGACGCAGGCTTTATGGAGGGAGCAACGGTGATTGGTTTGGATGAATACCAAGAGGTTGCCTTTGTACTGACGGGAAACCAGTTGCAATTTCTACAGATGCCTCAAGGCACACCTCTTCCCGACGTGGAAACGGCCTTAGACATTCCTGGGACAGTGCAGTCTGTTGTCTTTATTGGCCACAAAAATTATCGGGTGAGTGTGGCAACGCAAGAAGGCCTGGTTATTCCTGTGACGATCAATTTTCGACCAATATTTGAAGGAACGACTCGAACCATTATGCCGAGCCGCCGGATCGGCGATCCTATTCGTGTCATCCCTGAGTCGGAGGAATTGGTGCATCATGCCCATATGCACCAAGAGGAGCAACAGATTGTTGCTGCTGTGACGAGCACAGGGGGGCTGTGGATTACGCACATCGAAGAGCTCGGGGAATTTTCTTTTTCTGATGAAGTCCAGATAAGGCAACAGGAATTGATCGTTCCTGACAACATCGTGATTACACATCTGCTGTTGGATAGTTTTGGGAAACGATTGGTGGCCGGGACTCAACAAGGAGAACTTTTAGCATGGTCACTACGAGGGAATGATGACAATCACCTTCGTCGAATGGCCGTTGGTCAAGCTGGTGATGCCGTCACCGCGTTGACGTATTTGAATGGTGAGCGAACATTAATCGTAGGGACGCGGTCAGGGCATGTGATGACGTGGGCGCCAATACATGGAAGGAATGAATCTTCATCACGCCCCTTTCGTAAAATCACCATGTTTCAAGTCCATAACAGTGCCGTACAAGCGATTTCTCCGTCCAAGCGGGATAAGGGGTTTTTAACCGCCGATCGTCAAGGGCACATCATTCTCCATCATGCAACAACAGGGCAGACGATTTTGGAATTTGATGGTGCGTCAGTTGAGACACGTGCTCTTCGTTTTTCACCAAAAGCCAATGGCGGAATATGGTTAGGGACAGATGGACAACTGCGGACCTTTTCTATTCACAATCCTCATCCCGAGGCCACATTTCACGCCTTGTTTTTTCCTGTTCTCTATGAAGACTACGAAGCCCCTGAACTTATCTGGCAGTCTTCAAGTGGATCGGATGAATTTGAACCGAAACTGGGACTCCTGCCGCTCATTTTCGGAACATTCAAGGGAACGATGTACGCCATGATTCTGGCCGTTCCTCTGGCGATCATGAGTGCGGTCTACACCGCGATGTTTATGCACCCTCATCTTCGGGCGATTATCAAGCCGGCTGTGGAGATTATGGCGGCCCTTCCGTCCGTCGTCTTAGGGTTTTTAGCAGCCCTGTGGTTCGCACCGTTGTTAGAAAACATCTTTCCGGCGATGGTGGCAGGGATTCTCCTGTTGCCGGTGGTGATCGGCTTCGTATGTGTACTGTGGCACGTCTTACCTCGATCTCTTGCTGGCTTGGATGCACATGGCATCGATTTGTTGGTTATCATGATCACAGTCGTGGGGACAGCGGCCTTGTGTCTTGGATTGAATTCCTCAATTGAATCCGTGGTATTTGGTGGTGACTATAAACAATGGCTCATGGAACATCTTGGCTTGGTCTACGATCAGCGCAATGCGATTGTGGTGAGCTTTGCGATGGGATTTGCCGTCATCCCAATTATTTTCAGCATTGCGGAAGATTCCCTTTCTAATGTGCCACGTCATTTGCTAGCAGGCTCTCTTGCGCTTGGTGCGACGCAATGGCAAACGCTGACACGGCTCGTCCTTGTTTCAGCCAGTCCGGGAATTTTCTCCGCCTTGATGATTGGGTTTGGTCGTGCTGTGGGTGAAACCATGATCGTCTTGATGGCCACCGGCAATACGCCCATTTTAGATTGGAGCGTTTTGAATGGGTTTCGAACCTTATCGGCCAATATTGCTGTGGAAATACCTGAGGCTCCTCATGGTGGAACGTTGTATCGGATCTTATTTCTTTCTGGCCTGATTCTTTTTACTTTCACCTTTTGTATGAATACTGTGGCCGAGTTAGTTCGCCAGAGGCTACGGGAAAAATATGCACAATTTTGAACATGATATTCGAATGAGGGTTGAGAGATGCAAAGGACACCGTGCAGACATTTAGGGTAAAAAGATTTCTCGACTCAGGTTCGTTATGGATTTGGTTCTGCGGCGGAGCGCTTGGGTTGTCCTTACTGATGATTGGTGGGCTCTTAATCCTGATCTTGGTCAACGGCATGGGATATTTTTGGCCGAAGGATCTGATTCAATTCACCCTGAATACTGGTGAGGTAGTGTTAGGGGAATGGGTGGATACCGAAACCATTCCCGATACTGTTTCTTCGGATCATCCGAAGGGATTGACTCGGGTTCAACTGAAGGTGGGCAATCGTGACCTCTATGGGTTGGATTTTCGATGGATTGATCAAGTGGATATTGTGAAAGAAGAATATCCTTTAGATGTGTTCGTTTTTGAGCGTCGAGAATGGGGTAAGTTTTTTGGCCGTATTCATGAGATTTACGACGGGGATGTCCGTGTCGCCTCGAACCACAAAGAGGGGGTGACGGTTGTTTTTTTGCTATTGGAACGAACGAATACTATCCAACAGAAGATTCACGACATTGAATATGGTGAATTCGGTGAATTGAATCATTACCTTGAACAGAGTCGTTTAGCGTTACGTTCGTTGGAGATGGGGGAATATCCAGATTCAGACGAACAGGCCATGATTGAGGATCAGATACAAGAATATGAACGTATGTATGAAGTACAGAATACGGCTGTGATGGCCCTGTATGACGAACTTGCTCAATTGCAGATCACCGTGATGGATGTTGCGGGGGAGGAAAAAACATTCCCGTTGGGAACCTTACTCGGGGTCTGGATGCCAAATAGTTTAGATGTGGGTCAAAAACTTTCTCTGTATGTGCAGAACTTCTGGGAAGTGTTGAGCGAAGAACCTCGTGAAGCCAATACGGAGGGAGGTATCTTTCCCGCTATCTTTGGAACGGTCCTGATGGTCGTGATTATGAGCATTGCTGTGGTGCCTTTTGGCGTGTTAGCGGCGATCTATTTAAAAGAATATGCCAAACAAGGTGTGGTGACGAAGATGATTCGCATTGCGGTGAATAATCTTGCAGGCGTTCCTTCTATTGTGTTTGGAGTTTTTGGACTAGGATTTTTCGTGTATGCAGTGGGGGGGACTCTTGATCAATTGTTTTTTGCTGAGTCTTTGCCTAATCCAACATTTGGGACTGGAGGCATTTTCTGGGCTTCGCTGACGCTGGCGCTGATGACGGTTCCTGTCGTGATTGTGGCGACAGAAGAGGGGTTGTCTGCTGTGCCACGAGAATATCGTGAGGGATCATTAGGGCTCGGGGCGACGAAATGGGAAGCGTTACGGCATGTGGTGTTACCCTGTGCGATGCCGGGTATCTTAACTGGTCTGATCTTAGCGGTCTCAAGAGCGACCGGCGAAGTAGCCCCACTCATGCTCACTGGCGTGGTGAAATTGGCTCCCTCTCTTCCCATAGACGGGTTTTTCCCCTTTCTTCACCTGGATCGAAAATTCATGCATCTTGGATTTCATATATATGATGTAGGGTTTCAATCACCCAATGTTGAGGCTGCGATGCCAATGGTCTATGTGACAACATTCATACTAGTGTTTGTGGTGCTTGTGTTAAATATGGCAGCCATAGTTCTCCGCACGCGCATGCGGCGGCGCTATGCCGGATCTTCAGTATAAATTGAGGTACAATCATGTTTATGCAATCCTTTCCTTTGTTAATAGGGAAATCTTTGGTCCGAAAGAGGAATACTCTCCTGTCGACAAAGAGTATTGAGAAAGATCCCCATAATCTTGAGTGCATGGAGCAAGACCACATGGAATCCACTGCAAGTCTCGTAGCCGGTAGCCATGCCAAAATTCGTATTCAGGGCATGAATTTCTTTTATGGGACGGTGCAAGCCCTCACGAACGTGAGTATGGCCGTTCCTGCCAATCGGGTCACAGCATTTATCGGGCCATCAGGCTGTGGAAAATCTACTTTGCTTCGATGTCTCAACCGATTAAATGATTTGGTGGATGGGGCACGAATCGAAGGAAAAATTTTGTTGGAAGGCAATGATATCTATGATCCTGAAGTCGATGTGACTGACCTTCGAACTCGTGTTGGAATGGTGTTTCAAAAGGTGAACCCTTTCCCCAAATCCATTTGGCAAAATGTGGCGTTTGGGCCTGAATTACAACAGGTGAAAAAACGAGCGGTGTTAAATGACATTGTCGAAACAAGTCTGCAGGGTGCGGGTTTGTGGGAAGAGGTGAAAGACCGTTTGCATGCTAGTGCTTTTAGTCTTTCAGGTGGACAACAACAGCGATTGTGTATTGCTAGAGCCTTAGCCGTGAATCCTGATGTCCTCTTATTGGATGAACCCTGTTCAGCGCTAGATCCTATATCGACCGGGCGCATTGAAGAGCTCTTGCATGTTCTCAAAGAACGATTAACCATTGTGATTGTGACGCATAACATGCAGCAAGCCGCACGAGTCTCTGACCTGACGGGATTTTTCTTGCTGGGTAAACTCATAGAATACGATGATACGAAAAAAATCTTTACCAATCCGTCTGACGGCCGCACAGAAGATTATATTACCGGTCGATTTGGTTGATCGTAGGGAAAGAGGAATCTGCCATGCCTATGCAACGACGTTTTGACGAAGACTTGGCTGAACTCAAGCAGAAAATTTTACGAATGGGATCGTTGGTAGAAAATCAAATCCGGCAGGCGCTCAAAGCCTTGGTGGATCGAGATGATATACTGGCAACGCAAGTGATTGAAAATGATCGTCAGGTCAATACTATGGATGTAGCCGTTGATGAAGCATGCCTCGAACTCTTGGCTTTGCAGCAACCGGCGGCACGAGATCTTCGCTTTATTACGACGGCCATGAAAATTTCTACGGATTTGGAGCGTATGAGCGACTTAGCTGAAAATATTTGTGAGCGAGCGATTGAATTAAATGAAGAGCCTCAATTGAAACCCTATATTGATATTCCTTTAATGGCTGATCATGCGATATCCATGGTAGGAGAAGCCCTTGATGCTTTTGTTCGTGGAGATTCAGTCCTGGCTCTAAAAGTTCTTAAGGATGATGATCGAGTCGATGATTTGAATGAACAAATATTTCGTGAGCTCTTGTCATATATGATGGAAAATCCCAAGACAATTTCTCGTGCTATTCGCTT
>QIMB01000423.1 GCA_003233615.1 Nitrospirota bacterium | reverse complement strand
ATGGCTCAAGAAGGACTACCAATACCTAAAGAAAAGGGAGAAGGGAGATGTTAGAAATGAGATGAGAGTGAGAAGAGATCAAAAATCAGAATGTCCCGTCTTCTTGCTTCTCCCGTCTAACATCTTACTTCTCTCATCTCACTTTTTACCCTACGGTGCAAGCAGCCCCCCGCCTTGGGTTTGTTCAGTTTTCGAACCGGTCGAGGTCCCGCAGTTCGCACAGGTGTATTCGTAGAGGTTTCCGGTCGGGAGCACTAAGAGAAGCCGTTCACGAGCAGGCGTTGCAGTCTGACATTTAGGACAAAAAAGCAGCGATGCCCGCAACGATTCAAACTGTTTCGGATCCTCTTGAGAAACAGGTGGGCGGCGTAGCCGCATCCCATGAGTAAGGCGAGGACCTCCAGAAAATGGTGGCATCGGCATATGTCTGATCTTATCGAAGGCCCTCGAGTCGGTCAAGAATTCATTCTCTCACAACTCTTAGCTGGAAGACCAAGACAAAAGAGATCAATGGCAAAACGGAGCTATGTGAGGACTGACGAGGGTGAGTAACCGGGAAAAATCAAAATAAATGTGCTCCCTTGTCCTTTTGCTGATTCACAGGAAATTGTTCCTCCATGCCGTTCAACGATCTTCTTGCAGGTGGCTAGTCCTAATCCTGAGCCAGCGTAGTGACTATCTTTCCCATGAAGACGCTTAAAGGGATCAAAAATTTTCACATAATACTTTTCCGGAATCCCAATGCCATTATCCTGAACGACGACGCGAGATAAATCCCCGTCTTTTTCTGCAGTAATGGTGATGGTGGGTATAGCAGACTCATTATATTTCATGGCGTTAGCGATGAGATTTTGGAAGAGCTGGATGAGTTGAGGCTCGTGCCCATTGATATGCGGTAAATCCTGGACAACAATCTTGGCTCCCTTTGCCTGGATGTCAGTCTCTAGCAGAGATGCAGCACATGCAACGCTTTCTTCAAGTGAGATCTCATGAAACTCCACCGTCGCGTCAAATTTTGTATAGGCAGTTAAGGCATCAACCAGTGCGTCCATCGTATTCGCTGCCGCACAGACATAGGACATATATTTCACCACCTCATCATCAAGGACTTGATCAGACATTTTTTCTTGAATGAATCCGATCATAGTACGGATATTCCGAGTGGGAGACTTCAGATCATGAGCGAGCACACGTGAAAAATTCTGAAGTTCTTCGCGTTGTTGGTCTAGCTTGTGTTGAAAAGCTGATTTTTCAAGGACATGTTCAATGACTCGCCTGAGCGTTGGAGCATTGACGAGGTCTTTCGGAATGTAATCTCCTGCCCCGCGCTTGATCACTTCCGACGCGACAACTTCATCTCCTTGGCCCGTCACCATGATCGTGGCCATATACGGAAACTTCGTCTGGAAAGCAGAGATCCCGGAGAGCCCATCCTGCCCTGGCATGTGATAATCCACAATCGCACAATCAAAAGCCTGCGTGTAACAGGCGGCCAGGGCTTCCTTCATGTCTGCGGCTTCTACTGCCTGATACGATAAGCCGGAGTGTTGTAAGACTCGCATGACCTGTTTGCGGTCACCTGCATCATCATCCACAACTAAAATCGACAATGTATCATTGTTCATGTCCACGCGCTCCCCATTCAGCTACGGCAGCTCAACCACTCGCCAATAACAGTCCATCAATTCAATAAAATCTAAAAAATCTCTTCCAGCGGTTTCTTTGACAATATAGCCTGTGACATTCAGACGATAGGCCGCCAGCTTATCTTCATCCCGCTTGGAGGTCGTAAGAATAAAGACGATACTCGAGGCCAAGTCATCGTCGTCCCGAAGCGCCTTCACAAACTCAATGCCATTCATGCGCGGCATATTAATATCGACTAAGAGGATATACGGACGGGGAAGTGGGGGCTGTCCGTTTCCCCCACGTAAGATGTGCAGTGCATCAATCCCATCAATGGCACGATGAATAGGGTTCACAATTTTTGATTTTTTAAAGGCTCGTTCGAGGGCTTTGGCGTCACCATCATCGTCGTCGACGACTAACATCGTGACAGGTTTCGTGTCTTGTATCATTGTCGTCATCATACCGGCTGTCCTTCCATGGTGTGTTGTTTGGGCCAGAATATCGTGAAGGTGCTTCCTTGGCCTTCAACAGATTCAAGATGGACTGTCCCCCCCGCGAGGTCGACATGTTTTTTGACCATTGCCAGTCCCATTCCACTGCCTTCTACCTGGTCTCGGGGTTTCAATGTTTGGAACATGGCAAACACTTGCTCATGAAAAGCGCTGGGAATGCCGGGACCATCATCTGTGACGGTAAAACGATAGTCCTCTTTCAGATCCTCAACGCTTACCTGAATCGTGCCTTCGGTCTTATCATGGTGTTTCAGTGCATTATTGATCAAATTCAGCAGAATTTGTTGAAGAGGCATCTTTGGCACATGGATCGAGGCGAAAGACGGACTGATCTGGATGGTAAACTCTTCAGGAGGATCCAGGAGTTCAACGATTTCATCAATCAGGGTGGCGCCATTCATGCGTTCCTGATACCGGGGATCCGTCGTTCGTCCCACGCGGGAATATTCCAATAAATCATCCAAGAGCTTTTCCATTCGCTTCACACGCCCTCGCATCAAATTCATATTGTCTCTATTGTCCCCGGTCAAATGTTCGGCCAAATCTTCTTCCAACCATTGTGAGGCATTATCAATCACACGCAGCGGGGCTTTAAGATCATGCGAGGCAATATAGGCAAAACGTTCCAGTTCTTCATTTGTCGCCTTCAGAGCTTCCTCGGCCTGCTTTCTCTCCGTGATATCCCGCACCAATCCACTGAAGAGGGTTTGATCATCCAGCTTCATTTCCCCGATGGAGAGATCCATGGGGAAGGTGCTGCCGTCTTTGCGTTTCCCGATCAATTCCCGCCCGCCACTGCCGATGATGTTCTGTACTCCGGTCTGGTGATAGTGATCCAGATACCCATCATGCTCCTCATTGTAGGGCGACGGCATCAGCATCTTCACATTCTGCCCAACCAATTCCTCCGACTGATAGCCAAAGATCCTGCTGGCGGCTGGATTACAGTCTTGAATGATGCCTTTGTCATCAATCATGATAATCCCATCAACCGCCGTATACATAACGGCTTGTAAACGTTGTTTGCCCTCTGCGAGTTTCTGGTCGGCTTGCTTCCGCTCCGTGATATCCCGCACCGTTCCACTGAAAAGAGTTTTACCTCGAAGATTCATTTCACCCATTGCCATGTCAATGGGGAAAACGGTCCCGTCTTTTCTCTTGCCTTCAATGTCACGGATACCCTGTGAGAGGCTATTGACCCCATCTGATTGATTCAGGAGATAGCCTTCTTGATCACCATCAAAAAATTTTGGCATCAGCACCGTGATATCCAGCCCGGTCATCTCCTCTGTTTGATACTGAAAAATTCTGCTGGCTGCTGGATTACAGTCTTGAATAATCCCCTGCTCATCAATGGTCAAGATGCCATCGATAGCCGTATCCATGATGGCTTGTAATCGTTGTTGACCATCAGCAAATTGCCGGCTGATTTTCTCCTGAACTCGGTAGGTGTCAATATACTCACCGACCAATCCAATGAAGGGAACCATATACGCCACAATCTTCAAGAAATGCGCGATGTTAAAGTGATTGTCAAACAAGGCTTGTGAGCCAAAAGCCATATGGGCTTCCAAAACAATCTCGGGTATCAGGGCGATGAGCAGCGCTGTCGTAAGCAGATTAGGCGATGCTCGATAGAGCTTCCAAAAAAACGGAATCGCGAAGGTGAACAAGAGGAGCGGCAGCACATCATAGGGACGTGTGACCATGGCATCAGAAAATTGCGTTTGAGGCAATTCCGCGCTATTGGCCGCATAGATGATGAGAAAATAGGAGATGGCCGCAAAGAGCAAGCTGATCCCGCCAATTTGATACAATCTGACCCGCGTTCGGGTTATTCGAAACCGTAGACAGATGAGGACGCCCACAATCAAAATGCCCGCATTAAATCCTCTGGACAGAGCCCAAGTGAACGGAATAAGGTCCGTATTCGGTGCTACGGCCTCAATAAGCCGCGTAGCGGCCAATGTATGAAATGCATCCATAGCGCCAGAACACAATAACGCCACCCCAATGATGGGAGTCGTAACATCCTTGTTGATCGCAAAATGGGAAAAAGCCAACACCGTGGTCAGCAGAGCGGCGATCACCGCACTCCATTCCAGCAAGCCGTGCGTAAGCCCGCCTGCCAAGGCATAGAACATATTATCGATCAACGTAGCTTTCAGAACATTAGAGGAAGCGAATTCATGGAGATGAAAGGGCTTAGCCACTGAGGCAAAGTCCACTCCCGCAAGATTGAGCATGATGGGTGTGGCACATATGACCGTCACCCCGACAAGAAGCTTGATCGAAAAAGAATCAAGCTTACGCTGCTGAAAGTGCTGAAAATGAGGTGGGGATGGGGTGAAACTCATGAATGACTTCTATGAAATCGTCAAACGTGGTTATGGGTTTAGGCTAGATTATCCTTGTTCGTTTTTCTGTCTCTCTACAATCTTCCTCTTTGATGGAAATTTTTCTTCATTTCACGTCTCGGTGCGCTTCCTGGCAAACTTAAACCTATGTTCTGATTATCGTCTGTGCATACATACCTTTGACGAAATCACCACAAGATTTTGGCTGGATTGGGACGGATCGATTGCGAACACACCGAGGCAGAGCATGGCTCTGTTGAGGTGTGTTCGAATGAGATCCGTCCAAAGCTGGCCCGAAGATTGAGTGCAAGGGAGACCCACTATATCTTTCATGGGGCATGCGGTTCATCCGCTGGCCTGTCACCCTCACCTCCTATCCTCTCCCTAAAAGGGAGAGGAATTTTCAGAGAACTCGCTTCCTTTGCTCGAACCATGAATTTTTGATAATCCCGCTCTCGCACATCTGGAGAGCGGTATATGGGCATGAATGAGGTGAGAAAAACTTAAAAGCTCGCCTCAAGGCAAGTGATAACACGAAAGACTATGAACATTGCCCGGCTGTAACGCTGGGTTCAGGTATCTTCTGAATCACCTGGTCAACGCAGGGTGACAAAGTGAAGTGGAACGCTGTTCCTTCATTGACGGTGGATTCGACCCAAATACGTCCTTCGTGCAATTCAACGATTTTTTTGCAAAGAGCGAGTCCGATCCCGGTCCCCTCAATATGACTGCCATTATCAATCCGTTGAAAGATCCCAAAAACTGAATCAAATGAATCACTCGGAATCCCGATACCATTATCCTTGACTGTGACAACCCACTTGAGGCCATGTTGCCTAGCAGAAACTTCCACCCTGAGTGGGTCCTTACCTCGAAATTTTATCGCATTCGTAATCAGGTTTTGAAAAAGTTGTTCTAGAAAAGTTTGATTGCCCAAAACCATAGGTAACCCCTTCACATCAATTTTGGCATCCGTACTGGCAATCATTATTTCGAGTTGTGCCAAAACCTCCTTGAGAACATCCTCGAGGTTCACGGGTTCGAAATGTTTTTGCGCTCCGCCAACGAGTGAATAATTCAATAAATCTTGAATCAGCCGCCGCATGTGAGCGGCACCCTTTAAGGCGCGATCCAAATAGTCTTTGGAGCGCTCGCTGAGCGTCTCATGAAGATCCATCTGAATAAGCTCTAAAAATTTCGTAACGCGTCGAATCGGGGCCTGCAGATCATGGGACGCCGTGTATGCAAACTGTTCGAGTTCCCGATATGACCGTTCAATTTCACATTGCTGCTTGAAGTTGGTCTGCAATAAATGAGATTTCTCTATGGCCCGGGTGACCGCCCGGAACAGTCCTTCTGACGTCAATTTGCTTTTGACCAGGTAATCACTGGCCCCACACTTCATCGCTTCTGACGCGACACTTTCGTTTCCTTGCCCTGTCAACATCAATACCGGAAGAAATCGTTGCTCTTCCTCTTTGCCTAACAACTCAATAAATTCCAGCCCATCCAAATCGGGCAGTTGATAGTCAATGAAAATACAATCAAGTTTTTCCTTCTGACAAATTTTCCACCCCTCTTCGCCTGAATCCGTCTGAATAATGCGAAACGTCCTTTGAGTCATCTGGTCGAAATACCGTATCAACATTTCACGATCTTCAGGGCAATCATCAATAATCAGGATTGAAAGAGGGGTGACGCTCATGACATTGTTGTTTCTTTTGGAAGAATGACGACTTCAAACCAATAATCTTTCATACGAGACATCGATTTCACAAAACCATCCAAGTCGACAGGTTTTTGAATGTAACTATTGGCTCCTAACTGGTAGCATTCCTCAATATCTCGCTCGTCAGAAGACGTCGTCAGCACGATGATTGGAATGGTCTTGAGTAACGGATCCTGTTTGACCTCCTCTAAGACTTCCCGCCCATCGGTACCTGGCAAATTGAGATCAAGCAACACAATGCCGGGACGAGGGGCTGAGTGTGGCTCACTATATTCACCACGTTTATGTAAATAGTCCAATGCATCGTCACCGTCGACACACCGAACGATGGGATTTTTTAACCCCGCCTTCTGCAAACTCCGTACAGTTGTTTCATAATCTTCAGGGCTATCTTCGACAAGCAAAATTGGTTGATTGGGGGTCATCACCATTGTACATTCTCCATCGTTGACGGGCTTCAGGTGGACGCCATGCTCACTCCGGGCTGGTGAGCGATAATCACTTGACTCCAATAATCCAAGAGACGAGACACGATAGGGACGTATTCGGCAGCCGTATGGAATTTCTGTATACAGCTATTCGCACCGAGCGTATAGCATTCGTTGGCTTCCTCTTGAATCGCGGTAGATGTGAATACCACAATCGGAATGGTTTTGAGTGAGGGCATCTGCCTGAGCATAAACAGCAACCCTTTCCCATCCATGTCCAGGAGCTGGCAATCTAATAGAATTAAGGCAGGTGTTGATGTACGCGACGCATCACGCCACACTCCACGGGGACAAAGATAGCCTAGCGCCTCTTTCCCACTTCTCAGATGTTTGATAGGATTGTTCGCTCCTGTCGCGTGTAGACCTGAGACAAGGAGAGAGAGATCCTCGGGACCACTCTGAATCACGACAATCAATTGGTCGGGTTTGATTCCCATAGTCTATACCTCTTTTGTAAAAATGCGCCTACCCTCACCTCTTCGAAATCCACACGGACACCGTTCAACTGACGACAGCTTCGGAGATCGCCATCGATTGACCACATGTATCTTTCACTCCCTGACTCGTCTCTAACGTAAAGTAGACTGTCGTCCCTTCCCCAAAGGTAGATTCCACCCAAATTCGCCCGCCATGGCGTTCGACCATTTTTTTGGTCATCGTTAAACCCGCGCCAGTCCCTCCTCCAAATTTGTCCCGTCCATGCAAGCGCTTAAATATCCGGAAAATGGAATCCAGATGCTTCTCACGAATACCAATGCCGTTGTCCCGGACAAAGAAGACCAGAGATGGTACAGACACGAACGCGTTTTTTTCTCCCCCCAGATACCCAATCTCAATCCACTTCTCCGATTTGTCGTTATACTTCATGGCATTCGTAATGAGATTCCTGAAAATCTCACCAATACGCGCACTATCACATAAGACGGTGGGAAAGCTTTGAGGGACATGTACAAAAACCCCATGTTCCTTCAGACTCACATCAAGGGATTCCAGAATGTTCCCCAGCACAGACTCAAGATCGGTAGGTCTCATCGCTAACTCGGATCGCCCAACCCGCGAGAAATACAGAAGTGTATCAAGCAGGGTTTCCATATGCCGGGATAATCGGAGTATGGTTTCACATCTTCCACGCGCATCGTCATTCAGTGATTCGGCATGATCCTCTAGGAGAATTTTGGAATAATTATGAATACCCCGTAAGGGCTCCTTCAGATCATGAGAGGCAATATAGGCAAAATCATCCAGTTCTTGGTTGCTGCGCTCGAGTTCAGCCGCGTGCTTGGTTAACGCCCGCTCCGCCTGTTTCTGATCCGTAATATCTCGGGCAATTTTGGAGTAGCCAATCAGTTCTCCGGCTTTGTCCCGAATTGGTGAGAGGGTCACAGAGACAAAGATCCGTTGTTGGTTCTTTCGAATCCGCTCAGTTTCAAAATGACTGACTCCTTTGCCTATTCTCAACTCGTGAATAAGCCTAGCTTCTTCATCCTGACGTTCAGGTGGAATGAGTGGAAGCATCCTGTTCCCCAACATTTCTTCTGCTGAATATCCAAACACCTGTTCGGCCCCGGAGTTCCAACTTTGAATGGTGCCATCTAACTTTTGCCTGATGATCGCATCACCGGATGATTCAACGATGGCGGCCATCCTTCTGGTCGTCTCCTCAGCTTTCTCTCGTTGAGAAATTTCTGCTTGTAGATTTGCCACGGCCAAGGCTTCTTGCTGATAGGTGTTGACATACTCCAACGCTAATCCTATTAACGGCATCAGGTAGGCAATAATCTTAATGAAATGGGCAATATTGAAGTGGTTATCGAACAACGCAGTGGAGCCAAACGCCATATGCAATTCAACCACCACTTCGGGAATCATTCCCAGGAGCAAGCCATGAGTAAACAGTCCGGGTTGTTGATGATAAAACCGCCGGAAAACGGTGAGCCCAGCCACGGCATACAGCACAAGAGGGATCACATCGAATGGTCGAGTAATCAGGGAGTCTGGATACATGGTTTGCGGAAGGGTAGCACTGTTAGCGCAATAGCTAATGATCGCATAGGCGAGGCCCCCAAACGCCAGACTGGTCAACAAGACAAACCGGATATCCTTTCGGATGTTTGGGGTGCCCTTCACTAAGAAAATACTCACTCCAAGCATGAGAATGAGCGCGTTAAACATTCGTGAAATGGCCCAGGTAAAGGGAATGAGGTTTCTATTGTCCGCGACAGATTCAATCAGCCGATCGGCAGCAAGAGTGTGGAACGCATCCATGGTGCCCGCACACAATAAGGCAACCCCAAGAATAGGTGTGGTCACATCACGCTTGATATGGAAATGGAGAAAGGCAAGGAAGACGATAAAAATTGCGGTCATGAAAGCGGACCATTCGAGGAGCGTGTGGGTGAAGCTACCGGCGAGGGTATAGAACATGGCATCAGTACGTTCATGCGGGAGCAGTTCATCAACCGTTGACCATGGAAACGCTGATTTCTGTGACCCGAAATCGACTCCTGTGAGGTTCAGCAAAAATGGCAAGACACACAGGCCCAGCATTCCCCAAATAAAGGCATTGGGAATCTTCGGGTTTTCTAGACTCGATACCGGTTTGAATTCCATCGACGGTCTCTCTCTAGAAGGAAAAGGGAAGCCATTCTTCAAAATGCGTAAGGATCCAAAGAGAAGATTGCATCCTCGTCCTTCGGTATTTTCTTGTTCATACTTTAGAGTTACGTGATCTTTGTTCAACTTTTGTTTAAGTGAGGAGTGTTACAAAACGAATAGATTTCCTGACACGATTTCCAGCTTTTTGAAACATGCAAAATTTCAGGGGGCAACAAATAAAACTCATGACACCTACGCTCCCAGAGCTATTTTTTAAAGCCTGTGGACAGTCAAGCTTTTTACAGCTGTACCGATAAAGTTCCCACACTGTGAAAAAGGCAAACCATCTGTAAAGGTGGGACGCAAAGCCAAGGGACCTTTCTCGGCAATATGTCAAACAAGGTACGCCCGGCTACCACTGGCAATCACATAGCATTGTTCCAGTTGCGCCCATTCTCTTCAGGAGTTTGGGTGTTTTTTGTCTTCTTTGCCAAGATATCAAGAGAGGTTTTTAGCTCAAAGCGGATCAACGCAAAATTCTATTGAAGAGGAAAACGTGAACATAACTTTCTGGTCGAGGAGGATCCTGCAGCATGTTAAGACAAGCTACAACTCCAACGGTCCTGATCGCCGACGACAGTCCCGATGACTGTCTCATTGCAATGCGAGCATGGGAGGAAAGCCATTTAGAATTTGATGTTCGATGTGTTCATGACGGCAGAGAGCTCTTGGACTATTTGTTACGGCGTCGAAAGTATCGAGCCATTTCAAATCATCCCTGGCCATGGTTGATTCTTCTGGATTTGAATATGCCACGAAAAGATGGCAGAACAGTGTTGGTTGAACTCCGCTCGCATCCTGAATGGTGTCATATTCCAGTTGTGGTTTTCTCAGATTCCTCAAAACCGCAAGACATTCAAAACGCTGAAACCTTAGGAGCGTATGACTTCATCACCAAACCAGGAACATTTCAGGAATATCAGCACGTTATTAATGAACTAGGCCAAATGGTTCTCACAAAAAAGGGAGCCGCATAAGCAGAGGTCGAATTCCAAGGCCAACATTCCTGTGAAAATTTTGCTTGTTGACGATGATCAAGACGATGCGATTATTTCTCAAGCCTTGCTCAAAATAATTTGCCGGCCCTCGTTTTGAGATAGATCTGCAAGCCCTGTTCATGACGTCAACATTCAAGGATTTCTTTTCTTATGATTGAAATTGCCCATTCTCAAACAGATACTGGCATGTTGCCGATGAACCCTACTGCCATCCGTGTCCTCCTTATCGATGACAACGAAGATGATGCGATGATCGCACAAGCCATGTTGGCACAAGTTCGCGGCATTACCTTTGATGTGGAATGGGTCTCAACGTTCCGACACGGCCTCGAGAAATTGAATGAGAATTCGCACGACATTTGCCTCTTGGATTATTGTTTAGGCAAAGAGACAGGATTGGATGTTCTGGGTAAAGCACTGAGATTCGGTTGCCGTGTACCCATTATCATGCTGACAGGAACAACTAATCGTGAAATCGATTTGCAATCCATTAAGCTGGGTGCCGCGGATTATGTCATCAAAGGGGAAA
>QIMB01000065.1 GCA_003233615.1 Nitrospirota bacterium | reverse complement strand
GAAAAAAATCAAAAAACCGTGTCAAGTACTTTGTTCATTTTTTGGGCTGAATAGTTACGCATGCGATTCGCAGCCTTTCCTTCTGCAAGGCTCAGGACTGGACGAACTTTATTGACCATTCCCCTCGGTTACTGATATCAATTTCTCTTAGGACGTTTCGCTGCCATAAAAGAGAAATATCCAACAGACCCTCTCTATAAATCGTTCAACTTACGTAATAGCCAATCCTTGCATCAAACTCACCTCTTCCATCTAGGTATCACCTTATAACCTGCTTGTGTCTGTGTGCTCTCATGATACCATGAGGGCGTGCTGCAGACGACTTGAATAGTGCGAGTATATGGAGATTAAAGACTATGTCACCTCATAAACCCCCTCTGTCCCGAGGCGGAAAAACAGAATTCATCCGGATGGTCCGCTACAAGAGCGAAAATCAAATTGGCGTCTTGGCGGAGTTTGTGTCTGCCATTGCCGAGCAAGGCGGCAGTATTGGTGATGTCACCACGCGCAAGCTTGGGAAGTTTTTCATCTGGCGAGATGTCACCATTATTGCCAATGATCGAGAACACTTTGCCCACATTATCAAGGCCATTCGTGCCTTAAAAAAGACCACCATTGAGCAAATCATTGATGAAGTGCTGGAACGCCATCAAGGTGGCAAGATCAAGATGGAACTCAACCACCCGATCGAGACGGTCAATGACATGCGGGCTGTTTATACCCCAGGGGTGACGGATGTGTGTCGGCTCATCCAGAAAGACCCGGCCGAAGCCTACAATTACACCTGGGTGCACCACACCGTCGCCCTTCTGACCAATGGGAGCCGAACTCTAGGGTTAGGGAACATCGGTCCCTTGGCCGCCATGCCGGTGATGGAAGGCAAGGCCGCCCTGTTTCGGAAATTTACCGGCTATAACATGGTCCCGATCCCGATCGATACCACAGACCCGCAAGCCTTCATCGAGACGGCCATCCGCATCTCTCCCGGGTTCGGGGCGATCCATTTGGAGGATATTTCCGCACCTGAATGCTTTGAAATCGAAACTGCACTGGTGAAACATTTGAATATTCCTGTCATGCATGATGACCAATATGGCACCGCCGTGGTCTGCTTAGCCGCCGTCATCAATGCCTGTCGTCTGGTTAAAAGGGATCTGAAGACCGTGCAGATTGGGCAAGTCGGCCTTGGGGCAGCCGGGAGCGCCATTGCCAGGCTGATCATGGCGTATACGAATTGCAATGTCTGGTGTTGTGACAAGAATCCGGCTGCGGTCGATCGTCTTGCTGTGTTTCGTCAGAACAGCGCGACCTTGGAAGAGGTGATGCAGCGTTGCGATGTTGTGATTTCAACAACCGGAGTCGAGGGATTAATTTCACCCTCCATGGTGAAACCGCAACAAATCATCTTGGCCTTGACCAATCCCATTCCGGAAATCACAGAGGAACAAGCGATGAATGCTGGGGCCGCCTTCTATTCTGATGGGCGCTACGTCAACAACTTATTAGCGTATCCCGGCATTTTCAAAGGGGCTTTGGAAACCCACGCGACGAACATTAACGACCCGATGCTGCTTGCTGCGGTCCAGGCCATTGTTGAAGTGACTCCAAAAGGAGATGTTGTACCAAGCGCATTGGATTCTAGTGTTCATGGTGTGGTGACTAAGGCCGTGGCAAAAGCCGCCATGGCCAGCGGTGTCGCGCAAAAGCACCTTGACGATGAATATTTCGATATCGAGGAAAAAACGTAGGAACAAGTTAAAAGAAGGGAGAAGCAAAAGAGGTAGGATCTTGTCCTTACTTTCCACTTCTCCCTTTTTACTTTAGTCCCATCCTCGTGACGATCACTTATTTCAGCTTTTTCATCTTTCAACAACTGAAAAGGTATAACGATGGATACCTCCTTTGACCCGTCTCTTCTGGGGGCTCGAATATCTCATGACCCTTCCGTGGAGGGAAAAAGAAACGTGAAACATTCCCAAGATGTTGACACTCGTCCGAATCATCGACAAGAGCACTCAGACCTTCCACAACTCAGCAATGGGCAAACCAGATCGCCCACCATCTTTGTGGTATTCGGTGCCCAGGGGGATTTGACCAAACGGAAATTGATTCCAGCTCTGTATAACCTGGCGTTAAGCCACCACCTTCCTCAAGAATTTGCCATCCTCGGAGTAGACGTTGTTCCGGTCAATACCGAAGAGTTTCGTGAAAAAATCAGTCGAGATATTCAAGAATTGTCATCGCATCCTATAGACACAACAATCAAGAAGTGGCTCCTTGACCGCCTGCATTACCTTCAGGGAGATTTCCGGGATCCTCACACCTACGAACGTCTCCAGGCCATGCTCACACAATTAAACGAGACATACGGTACCCGGGAAAATTATCTGTATTACCTGGCAACCGCGCCAACATTCTTTTCCGAGATCGTGCAAAAGCTTGGCGCGCAAGGATTAGTGGAGCACCGAAAAGACTATTACCGCCGAGTCGTTATTGAAAAACCATTTGGCCATGATTTGCCATCGGCCCGGTCAATGAATCACGCCATGCAAGAAGTGTTGGACGAAAGCCAGATTTACCGCATTGATCATTATTTGGGGAAAGAAACTGTTCAAAATATTCTCGTGTTTCGGTTTGCCAATTGCATCTTTGAACCGATCTGGAACCATCGATTCATTGATCATGTTCAAATAACTGTTGCGGAATCGTTAGGCGTAGAACACCGTGGAGCCTATTATGAAAGTGCCGGGGCCTTGCGTGATATGGTGCCCAATCATCTCCTGCAAATTTTGTCGTTTGTGGCGATGGAACCACCCAATACATTTGATCCCGAAGCAGTCCGCGATGAAAAAGCCAAGGTCCTCCGCGCCATTCAACTCATGCATCCAACAGATGTTTTACAGTCGACTGTTGCTGGACAATATGAGGCCGGCTCGATTGATGGCCATAGTGTTCTCCCGTACCGATCGGAAGTGAACGTTGATCCCTTGTCTTTGAAAGAAACCTTTGCAGCGATGACGTTGCATATTGAAAGCTGGCGCTGGAAAGGTGTGCCGTTTTATCTACGAACAGGCAAACGAATGCAACGGCGATCCACCGAAGTCGTGATTCAGTTTAAATCCGCTCCCCTCATGCTATTTTCGAAGACGTCGGTCGGTCAGTTAACACCGAATGTGTTGGTCATTCGCATTCAGCCAGACGAAGGCATTTCCATAAGTTTTGGAGCGAAAATTCCAGGACCCAAGGTCAATGTGGGCACTGTCGATATGGACTTTCAATATGCCGAATATTTTGGTGATGCGCCGAGCACGGGCTATGAAACGCTGTTACATGATGTGATGGCCGGGGACGCCACATTGTTCCAACGGAGCGATATTGTGGAGGCGGGATGGAGCGTCGTCGATCCAATCGTGAAAGTCTGGGAGAGCTTGGGGTCGCATGCGATTTTTCCTTATGTGGCAGGAACCTGGGGACCGCTCGAGGCTCATACTCTCTTAGCGAAAGATGGCCGAACATGGCATGATCATAACTGAAATTCCCGGTTGCATGACAATTGTCTGCACAACACCTTTACGCTCATAGAACCTGTGCAAAGCGGCGCACCACCCGGAAGGTCTCTGCACACCTCTCCCCACAGATCACTCGATTAAGATTCGATCACGTTTGGCCGATAGATTCAACACACGTCATTCTTTCTGGTCACTACCACTGGTATTCGGGCTGAAGGACATTGCACCTACATACCCGAATGTTGGATGGAGAACGTATGGGCAGCTCCCACACCTCTTCAGCCTTCAGTCTCTCCACCTAAGTCGTGACCTTGTGTGAAACAAGGCAGGGTATAAATTGATTCTCAAATTTGCAACTCTGAGACTTGCCTTGATGGCTTCGGGCTGGATCTGCCTGATTCTGGGCTTTATCGGAATCTTTCTTCCTCTGCTACCCACAACTCCATTTATTCTGCTCACCGCCTATTGCTTTTCTAAAAGTTCGCCTCGGCTGCATCATTGGCTCATCAACCAACCGCGCCTAGGTCCGATGATTCAGAACTGGGAACAACAAGGCAGCATCAGTCAGAGCGCGAAAATAACCTCCACCGTCCTCATGATCGGACTCTTTTCATTTTCCCTGCTGTTTCTGAACTTTTCCCTCATCATCAAAGGAGTACTTGTTTGCACCGGCGCCAGCGTGTTGTGTTTTATCTGGACTCGTCCCTTACCGCTAAAAGTTCGTGAAACAAGACCTTCCCAGAATTCACACCAAGATTTGGGGCAGATTGGGTCGATCTGAGGGAGCACACCCGCAGGCGTAGCAAAGGCCTACGCTGAGGATTGTGCGAGTAAAGGTCGGACTAAGCTGGCGTAAAGATGGGAGAAGAAAATGGAAAATTATTATGTCGCATGGCCCTAAGCCATCTTGATGAGCTCTGCTATGGCCCCGCTCACGCCCGCAAAAATTTGGTGAGGTTGGGCTGAGCCATACATATATGCCGGGGTTGTAATGACTCGATTGTTCTGATCCACGATAAATTTTTCGACCGCACAATTTTGATGTGTGGCACCAGTCTTTTCTATTTCAGATGCAGTCCCGGCATCGTCACCAATCGTCACAGTGATCCCTTTCTTGCCAAACGCCAGCGCCATAATTGCCGGGGCAATACAAATCGCCGCAATCGGCTTGCGACTCTCGCTAAATTCTTTCAGAATTCTGACGACCTGTGGATCAATGTCGCCTCCACTTCCCTTCTCGGCAAAATTGCAGAGATGCAGCGCCGCGCCAAATCCACCAGGGAAAGCCAATGCATCGAAATCTTGCGCTCTGAGCTCCTCTAGGGATTGAACGTCACCCCGCGCTATACGGGCTGCCTCTTGCAAGGCATTCCGCTGTTCGCCCGTAGTCTTTTGCGTGAGATGATTAGTCTCAGCCACGTCTTTATTGGGTGCAAACGCTTTATACTGCGCGCCATTCTGCCCAATGGCAATAAGGGTGCTCACGGCTTCCGTAATTTCAGCTCCATCTAGAAAGCCACAACCTGAAAGAATAACAGCAACTTTTTTCATAATTTCCTCCTGCAGAATGCTGGTGAATAACGAGAAGGTCTGTCCAGATTCCCAATGTTCCAGATAACATATACATCTGGTACGCTAATATGACTCCCATGAAAAGGTCAATACACAGCGGACCTATGACCATTGTGCCAATAGGAGAATATCCAATCAAAAAGATGGCGCTACAGGTATTCCCATTCTTATGAACCCAGGAATAACTTCTACACGAGGTGAGAAATGCATGAAAGGCTGTTTGATTTTCGCGGAACAGGATTGAGTTACTTGTGGTTGTTTGTATGGACATGGGTTCTCACCCTCATCACCTTCGGCCTGTTTTTCCCATGGGCCTTTTCAGCGCAACAACGGTGGATTTCGGAACACACCTTTGTCAGCAACCGCCAGCTTGCCTTTCATGGAACAGGATTTGGGTTCTTTTGGAACTGGATCCTGATTATGGCGCTGACAATCATTACATGTGGTCTCTATATGCCTTGGGCGTTTTGCCGGCTCAAACGGTGGCAAACCAATAATCTCTTCTTTGCGGATACGGCCTACCAAGGTTCGTGAACCACAGAATCTCTATGAACATTCTCATTGTGGCAGTAGGAAGTTACGGAGATGTACTTCCTCTTGTTGGACTCGGTCGTGAGCTTCGTTCTCGTAGGCATGACGTCACATTTTTCACGAACGGTCATTTCACCAATCTCGTGCAACACGCAGGGTTGAACTTTATCGCCATGGGCTCGGCTGAAGAATACGATGCAGTGGCTAATCATCCAGATTTATGGCATCCGCACAAAGGCTGGCGAGTTATTATGAAACGGATGATGTCTGGTCCTTTGCAGGAGGCTTACCAGCTCCTCTGCTCCCACATCGTGCCTGGAAAGACCATACTCATCAGTTCCACACTCGGGTTCGTGGCACGCCTGGCGCAAGAAACGCATCATGTACCTCTTGTCACTGTTCATTTTTCTCCCGGTGTCTTTCACTCAGCCTACCAAGCGCCACGAATGCCTGGACTACCTCTTCCTGATTGGCTACCGGTCCCTTTCAAACAGGGTATCTGGAAACTGATCGATCACCTAGTCATCGATCCTATTGTAAAGCCAAAACTCAATCGTTTTCGCCGGGAACTCGGGCTACCCCCTGTGTCACGCATCTTTCATACATGGTTACATTCTCCTGACTTGGTACTCGGCCTGTTTCCGGAATGGTTTGCAACCTCTCAACCAGACTGGCCACCATCAACCGTCCTGACTGGATTCCCTTTATATGACGATGCAGCAGATTCTGATCTACCAACAACGATTCAACAATTTATCGAGACACATCCCAAACCATTCGTCTTCACGCCAGGCTCAGCCAATAAACATGGAGCGCCATTTTTTGCAGAGGCTGCCAAAGCCTGCAAAGCCATGAATCGACCCGGCATCTTTCTCACTCGTTATCCTGAGCAACTTCCTCAACCGTTGCCTCCTCATATCATGCATTTTTCGTACGCTCCACTGAGCCAACTTCTTCCACATTCTGCTGCCCTCATTCATCATGGAGGCATTGGCACCTGTTCTCAAGCTTTGCGAGCCGGCATTCCCCAACTCATTCAGCCATACGCCTTTGATCAGTTTGATAACGGGGCCCGTATTGAAAAATTAGGCGGTGGCCGGACTATTTCGCGAGGATTATTTCATGCGAGAAAGATTATTCATGTGCTTGAAGACTTAATTGCATCCACAGAAGTGCCCATCGCATGCTACGCCATTAGAGATTTTTTCAAGGAAAAAGACCCACTTGAGGAGACCTGTATTCTGATAGAACACATGATGGACAAGGTTTTTTCATCTCCCCTCCCCAACAAGCATCGGTAAATCCCTGTCTGTCAACACGTTTTCTTACATTTTTTCATAAAATTCATTCAGGGTTGATGACCTTTACAGACACTTGGTACAGTGGCTCACCGTGTCGACACCACCTTCCTTTCAATTCCAAAAGAAAAACCCTAAGGCAGTGATTTCCACCGCATTGGGGGACATAGAAATCCGATTTTTCACAGACGATGCTCCGCGCCATGTCGAAAGCTTTTTGAATCTTGCGAAGTTGCAATTCTTCGATGGCACCGCGTTTCATCGAGTCATCCCTGGATTCTTGATTCAGGGAGGTGATCCACTGAGCAAGGAACCCAATCGTAGTCTCCACGGGACCGGTGGGCCAGGCTTTACTCTACCCCCGGAAACCAGCAACCGCCCTCATCGCCGAGGTTCGGTGTCCATGGCAAAAGTGCCCCGTTCTGAAGAGTCCACTCGTGACATCAGCGATAGTGGTTCGCAATTTTTCATTTGCGTGGAAGACCAGGGTAGCCTCGATCGTACGTATTCAGTGTTCGGAAAAGTGGTGAAAGGAATGGATGTGGTGGATCAAATCGTCGCAGGGGCACGCGACGATCGGGACAACCCCTTGGCCCCTGTGAAAATGACCATTCGAGGGGAAGAATAACTGACAGTGAAAAGGGACATGTGAGAAGCATCGGCAAAGAAATCAGTGATTTGTGAACCACGAAATCTTTTGCTTCCATATTTGTCATTCCCGTGAAAACATAAATCCAGAATTATGTGTGATGTACTGGATACCTGCCTTCGCGGGTATGACAAAGAAAAAGATGTTCAACAGCACCCTTACACAAACGCAATACTGGCATAGGTCACAGTAGAATTAAATTGATCTGTGATACCTCGATCATAGCGTAGCACCTGCCCTTTTAGCTCTTCCCCATCGCGTTGCAACAGCTTCATGAGTGTAAAAATCACGGAAAATCCTAAAATCCGACGGTGATTGCCCTCTTTCAAAATAAATTCTGCAAAGCCTTCCGGGTCGGCTTCCTCAACCTTCTTCAGCATCTCCAAATCTGTTTGCATGCACTTGTGAAAGGAGAAATCAGTGGGCGGAGTTTTGTCGCCATAGCGAATTCCAATATGCGCCAAATTCGCGCTACCGATCACACACACCTGTTGACCACTAGATTGAATGGCGCGTTTGATGATCGTTAAAAATTGATCGATTCGATGAAAAAGCTGTTGATATTCTCCACCCGTGAGAGTGTCCGGTGGAAAATCAACGAGAATGGGCACGATTGAGATGGCACGCCCCTCACCCAGAGCATGTTGAAGAAACGGCAATTGTAATTCGAGGCTATGCTCGCGAAGATGGGAAATATCTTCCGCAAAAAATGTCTCCCCCGCTTCTTGCCGAATCGCATCGAGAATCGCACGATTCACCGGCACGGTCCCAAACGGCGTTTCAAAATCTTTATCTGTAAGGGCAATGCCTCCTTCAAGACCGGCATGACATGTGCCAATCAACACAAACACGTCAGGAACCTGTCCTTCCTGAAGCTCCTGATAGCCCCACGCGTAAATAGGGCCAGCATCTTTTATTTCGAAATTCGGTGCCACCAAGCCTCTAATCGTTTGACCTGCACATTCCGCTTTCCCCTTCTCAGGCCCTTCCTTCGAAGCATAAAACCCCTCGATCTGCTCACGTAACTTGATCGGATCAGCCTCATATTGTTTCCCGGCAAACGCCATTGGCCTGGCATCAAGCTTTCTGTAGGCTTCAAAAGCTTGCGTTTGGACCTGTTTGAGACGATCGCCTTCGAGAAACAATTTCTCATCAAGATCGGCCACCAATTTGGACAGACGATCCGGCATCATAAATTCACCGTATTTTTTGAGGTATTCCCCGCCTACCTCCTCCAATGAATGTTCGCCATCAAGAAATTGGAAAATGTAGAAATAATTTAGTGGCAACACGAGTTTTTCAGAAGACAACCCGGTGGGGTCCCACAACACAATATATTGCTCATCTCCCTGTTTCAGCGGGGAATATTGCAAGTTCCTAAGAATCGGGTAATTTTTCGCATCTTTTTCAACAGCTTCAGTACTCATAGCAGATCCCATCGTCATAAGAATGTAAAGAACTATATCTCAAAAAACTCATTATACGGGTGGCCTCAGTAGCCTCGCAACCAATCCCGCTAAACTCATGCAAGCCAGATAAAAAACAGGGCATCTATATGTAGAGAGTAACCATTGACATGTCTAGACGTGACATATTCCTTGATGATGTGTCACAACGGCTAGACTAGCCCTCTTTTTCAATTGTTCGACGATCACGATGAACACACGATTTACCTTAAAAATTGTTGACCCAAGCGTGCGAGAAACACTTTTTCACATCATGCGTGTCATAAAACCTGTAGGCGGACAGGTCCTGATTGTCGGAGGAAGCATCCGAGACTCTCTCCTGGGTCTGACTCCCAAGGATTTTGACCTTGAAGTCTATGGCGTATCACCGACCCAATTGCTTGAGATTCTTTCAAATCACTTCTCTCTCGATTTGGTAGGGGAAGCCTTTGGTGTCATCAAACTCAAAGGCATGCCAATTGATATTGCTCTTCCCCGGCGAGAATCGAAAAGAGGGTTAGGGCACAAGGGGTTTGATATTCACTCAGATCCTTCGATGACGATTCAAGAAGCGGCTAGTCGCCGAGACTTTACGATAAACGCCATGGCATGGAACCCTGACACGCAGGAACTCCTTGATCCATTCAACGGTTGTGATGATCTCGAGAACAAGATTCTTCGTCATACCACAGAAAAATTTCAAGAAGACCCCCTTCGAGTCCTTCGAGGCATCCAATTTGCCGGAAGATATTCATTGGTCGGTGCCCCTGATACACTCCGCATGTCCCATGAATTACTGTCAGAATATGACACTCTCCCGATCGAACGTATTTGGGGGGAATGGTACAAATGGGCAGCCAAGTCGGTCTTGCCGTCAGCCGGATTAGCATTTCTCCGTGACGCGGGGTGGATCCAGAAGTACCCCGAACTCGACGCCTTGATTGGTTGTCAACAAGATCCAGAGTTTCATCCCGAAGGAGATGTCTGGACGCATACCTTATTGGTAACAGATGAGGCGGCGTTCATTGCCGAACGCGAAAGGCTATCAGAAGATGATCGGACAACCTTGGTCCTCTCAGCCCTGTGTCATGATCTGGGAAAGCCCGGGACGACGGAAATTATTGACAATCGCATTCGCTCACGCGGGCATTGCGACACCGTTGAAATCTTTCACACCTTTTTGACTCGACTCGGGACTCCCTCACGAATCATCGAACGTGTGATTGCGCTCTGTCGGTACCATCTCACACATATTGACTTTCAAGATTCGCTGCGTCATGTGCGAAGGGTGTCCGTGGCACTCGCCGCTGCCGGGGAAACAATTGACATGCTCAGCCGTTTGGTCGAGGCCGACCATAGTGGGCGTCCTCCACTACCCAAAGGACTGCCGGCAAATATGAAGCATATGATGGATGCTGCCGCCAACCTCAACCTTCAACATTCAAGCCCAAGCCCCATTCTGTTAGGACGACACTTGCTTGCTCTAGGATTTTCCCCTGGCCCTGACATGGGCGACATACTCAGATTAGTTTTTGACGCACAACTCAATGGAGACATTCACAACCTGGATGAAGCACAAAAATGGGTCAAAGAGCATTGTACATAAAGACCGTTGTCCCATTGAGAGCAAGCACCATAAGTGGAATTCAGGCACACAGTCACATCAACTGTTCTCAAAGCACATCAGCAAACTTGACTCACACAGAAGCTCGTTGATTGTTGATTTACGACAGTACGGCTCCGTCGTACAATTGGAACTTGATCAACGCACACCAGCCTTCGTTAAAGATATTCTCATCCGCAATCTCACATTAGTTCCCTATCAGGTCTACACCTACGATTTTATCTTGGCTTATCGAATCTCATGGAACTCGCAAGCATCGAACGAAGCGACCTGAAATACCACCCCTACACTCAACGATGTTCACGGAATCGGGATCAAAGGAATCCTTATTCCCACTCATCAGAAAAGAAGACATCTTCCTCCATCGTCCTAAAAGCAGTAGTTGGGCGCAAAAAAAAGCTGCACAAACAATTGATGTACATAGGAA
>QIMB01000226.1 GCA_003233615.1 Nitrospirota bacterium | reverse complement strand
AGTTGAGAAACGTCGCGGCAATGCCATTGGCTTGAAGTGCGTCGACCTGGTCTTTCATGAGTGCTATGAGAGGGGAGATCACCACGGTGAGCCCCTGTCTAGCTAACGCGGGCAATTGATAGCAGAGGGATTTCCCCCCGCCTGTGGGCAATAGGGCGACCACGTCTCGTCCTGCTAATGCATCGCGAATAATCTCTTCTTGCAACGGCCGAAAGGAGGTAAAGCCAAAATGCTCTTTCAACAGATCGAGCAGAGGAACTTGGCTTGAGATGTTTGTGTCTGATGAATCCATTGAGGATGATTGTAAGGCCACAGTGAACTCATAACAATTTTTTTCGACTCTGGTGTTCAGGCCTTGTATTCCTCTGTGAATACTTGCCCTTTCTGTATGTTTCCTCTTGTTGTGTAATGAACAGCTATGTGTTTCTCTTTTTGTAGACTTTCTCTACTCGCGCTCTCGGAGACTATTATGGAGCAGATCATCAGAAAATCAAAGCCAATCAGCAAGAAATGCAGAAAATTGCCGACAAAGACCAGAGAATCAGGGGATTGTTATGCATGTAGCTGAACGAATACAAGATGACACCCTCGTCTTGATGATTTCTGGACGAGTGACGTTTTACTCCAGAAAAGTCTTTCAAGCGATTGTGAGCAACGCACGACTTTCAGGTGCGAAACATATCATGTTCAATATTCAAGGCGTGACGTTTATGGACAGCACGGCATTGGGCGGGCTGGCTCTGGCGTACCTCAATTTGAAGGAATGTGATTTGACGATGAGCCTGGTTGGTCCGCAGCACCCCATCAAAACCTTACTCGATGCAATAAATTTCTCTACACTGATTCCGACCTATCCGTCCGAAGAGACGGCATTTCAAGCCATCGAGTAGTTGTCGTATTTTTTCTTTCACAATTTCCGGTTTCTTCGGAAAGATCAATGAGAGATATGTTATTCTCCTACTTTCGAATCCGTACGTGTGACAGTCACCGTATGGATACTCTATGCATTAGATCGAAAGAATACGACGTCACATATGGGCCATACACCACTTGAAGCGCTGCGGCATGAACTACAGCGTCTGGAGCTGTCGGGATTCATCGTTCCACATGCTGATGAATATCAAAATGAATATGTGCCAGCTTGTGCTGAACGACTAGCCTGGCTCACCGGGTTTACGGGATCTGCAGGTACCGCGATTATACTGGCTCAAGAAGCTGCGATGTTTGTGGATGGTCGGTATACCATTCAAGTTGCAGAACAAGTCGATAAGCATAATTTCACCTTCAACCATAGTGGCGATCATCCTCCTGCCATGTGGCTTGAATACCATGTTCGTCCCCACCATCGCATTGGCTATGATCCGTGGCTCCATACTCCGAGGGATCTTGAACGGTATCAGAAAGTCTGTGATCGAGTGGAGGCAGAACTGATTCCTTGTTCTCCCAATCCGATTGATCAGGTTTGGTGCGAGCGCCCCTCTATTCCTCTAGGCGTGATTCAGCCACATCTCTTGGAGTTCTCAGGCAAAAGTTCGCAGGAGAAACGTGCGGATCTGGCCAAGAATTTTCGAGATCAAGGAATTGACGCTGCTGTCATTAGCGCACCCGATTCCATTGCGTGGTTGTTAAATATTCGAGGCAGCGACATATCGCATACACCGCTGCCCTTGTGTGAGGCGATTATCTACGCCACTGCACGTGTGGCGGTGTTTGTCGATTCTCACAAAGTGAGCCCTGGTCTCGCGTCGCATCTGGGGCCAGATGTTTCCCTGGAATCGCCCGAAGCCTTTGAAGGGGCGTTGCAGCAATTAGGGCAACAGGGACAACATGTTCTGTGTGATCCAACGAAAACGAATACGTGGATTTTTTCGACGTTGACAACGCAAGGGGCACACATTATTCATGGTGATGACCCCTGCGCTTTGCCGAAAGCCTGTAAGAATTCCGTAGAGATTCAAGGGTCCTATGCCGCCCATGAGCGGGATGGTGTGGCTGTGTGCAAGTTTTTAGCCTGGTTGGATCGAGAAACACCGAATGGGCAGGTAACAGAATTGCAAGCGGTTGCCTATTTAGATGATTGTCGTAAGCAACAAAAGCTTTGGGAGGATTCCAGTTTCCCGACGATTTCTGGCGCAGGGTCGAATGGGGCAATCGTCCATTATCATTCGACTCCTGAAACCAATCGATTATTGGAGCCTGAGACCTTGTATCTCGTGGATTCAGGCGGCCAATATCTTGATGGGACGACTGACATTACACGAACGGTGGCGATAGGGGAGCCGACTGAAGAGCACCGAGATCGCTATACTCGAGTTTTACAAGGCCATATTGCACTGGCCACTGCCAAATTTCCGAAAGGGACAACCGGGAGTCAACTTGATGTGTTGGCACGGGCTCCCCTCTGGGCTATTGGGTTAGATTATGATCATGGGACTGGGCATGGCGTCGGCAGTTATCTTGGCGTCCATGAAGGGCCGCAACGGATTTCCAAATCGGCCAATGATGTTGCCCTGCAACCAGGCATGATTGTGTCGAATGAGCCCGGGTATTATAAAACCGGATCCTTTGGGATTCGGCTGGAGAATCTAGTTGTGGTCATATGTGAGAAGATGTCCAAGGACTCCAACCGTCCGTTTTTGGCATTCGACACGTTGACTGTGGTGCCATTCGACAGGACATTAATTGTCGTGGCCCTTCTGTCCACACATGAACGGGATTGGGTGAATGCCTATCATGTTCGTGTTTGGACATGTTTGATAGACAAAGTTGATACCGAGACGCGCGCGTGGTTGGAGCAGGCGACGCAACCCCTTTCCTAACGTTTTACTCGCGAGAATTTTCAATCCCGGCCATAGCCATGGGGATGAGGAAGACTAGGTGATAGATGTCTAAGTCGAATGAGGAAATTGCTGAGAGCCTCAAAGTGCAGATGGGAGATAACCCGGATATTACAGGTCTTCAAGTCAAAGGGAACCTGCTGCAATTGCACGTCACGGAAACGTTCTGTAACCGATTAGCGGCTGATCGAGAACGAGGGCGTAAAATTGTTCTTGTGCTGATGGCACAGATGAAAAAACTCACTGGTTTAGAGGATGTGGTGGTGTGGGTCTATTCTGAGAATGAGAAAGTTATTGAGGGCACGGTCAAGTCATGGGGAGGAGATAACGTGAATTTCCTCTTTGATCTGTAGAGCCCAGGGTTTATCGTGTTTCTAATCCTGCTTCTTCGGTACAGGCCACGTGCCCAGCGTGGACGGGAGACCGGATTTCCAGGATCCGACTCGTTTCCCGCCTGTACCGATGGGACATGACCATATCCCGTCTGAGGTATGCGTGATCCGCCAGCGGGCACCATCTGCACTCAACCAGATCCAAGTAGCAGGTCGTCGGGTAGGCTGGGGTTGTTCCTTATCCATATCTCTTGACGCAACGATTGAACTAATTGTACCACTCAATGTCCAAGGAAAAGAAGGTTACCTTGAGGAGTAACCCAGGCATTCAGTCAAGTTATCGAATCAAACTTGACAAGTTTATTGCCCAATATGCCAAGGTGTCTGCCTATGTCAAACATTGATCATTCTTCATCGCCTGCAATTCCAGATTCCCCAACAGGTCTTCTCGGGCAGTATGACTCAGATGTCACAGTCTTAACTACTGGTGACAAAACAATCATCTTGATTGGCACCGCGCATATTTCTCAGGAATCCGTAGAGTTGGTCAAGCTGGTCATCGAGCAAGAACATCCTGATGGTGTCTGTGTAGAATTAGATGCAAAGCGGTTTGAAGCTATTTCGCATCCTAACCGGTGGGAATCTTTGGACCTCAAAGACATTATTCGCCAAAAACAACTCAGTACACTCATGGTTAATCTGGTGCTGGCCTCTTTTCAAAAACGACTGGGCGATAAGCTTGGCGTTATGCCGGGAACCGAAATGCTTGAAGCCATTCGGATGGCAGAAAAGCATAATGCTCCCGTGATATTGGGTGATCGTGATGTGCGTGTGACCATGCGTCGGGCCTGGCGCAACACGCCGTTTTGGCGAAAAAGTATGCTGATCTCCTCACTCCTTCTGAGTATTTTCGATACGACCGAGGTGTCCGAAGATGAAATTCGCAATCTCAAAAAGAAGGATGTGCTGTCGGAGATGATGAAAGACTTGGGCAAAGAGGTGCCCACACTTAAAAAAGTGTTAATTGATGAGCGGGATCTGTATTTGGCAAAGACAATGGTAGAGGCCCCGGGAACACGGACGGTGGCAGTGGTAGGTGCTGGACATGTGGAAGGCATTTGCAAGACCATCGAGAACCAAGAAACGGAAGCTATAAATCTGGAAGAGCTCAATCATATCCCACCGAGTTCTTCTATGTGGAAAATGGTGGGTTGGAGTATTCCCCTGTTAATCGTCGGATCGATTGCTTGGATTGGTTGGCACAAAGGTGCAGATGCGGCAGGAGAAAATGCGGTGTTTTGGGTTTTGGCGAATGGCATTCCCAGCGGTATTGGAGGTCTTTTGGCGATGGCGCATCCTTTGACTATCCTTACCGCGTTTGTGTCCGCGCCATTTACCAGTCTCACCCCGGTTATTGGTGTGGGCTATGTGACCGCGTTTGTGCAAGCCTACCTGCAGCCTCCTATTGTACGGGATTTCCAGACAGTTGCGGAAGATATTGCGATTCCCGGTCGGTGGTGGAAGAGTCGGCTGCTTCGGGTCTTTCTTGCTTTTTTGCTGCCAACAATTGGTAGCATTATTGGGACGTGGGTCGGCGGAACGAGGATCGTCTCCAATTTATTTTAAGACCCCGCTCGTGCCTTTCCCTCCTTTGTAAGGAGGGATAAAGGGAGGTAGAGTTACTAGTAACGATAAGGGCTTCAAATAAAAAGATAGACTACGAAGAGGAAACCGCCACTTTAGACGTATGCTGGAAAATGCATTTCGGGCAGGTGTAATGGATAAATCGACCTTCCCCCACAAGACGTTTCATCATCGTGGCTTGACACCAGGTGCAGAGTCGATCGGGAATTTCTGAGGAAGATGACGCGTGGGACAAGGCTGGATGAGATGTAGTCATAATGGAAGACATTCTCAAAAACATCTGTGGGGTTTGTCAATGTTTACGACCATGAAACCAACAATAATAGTGAGTTGGGTGCTGGGAGTGCTTTTAGTATTGTTGCCAATTCATGGGTTGGCAGGAGATGAGGAGCAGGATCAATCGCGTCTGACTGTGTCCGCAGAAGGCAAGATGAATGTGCCTCCCGATAAAGCGGTATTGAGTTTTGCGGTCGAAACGGTTGGGAAAAAGCTGGCAAAAGTCCAGCAGGAAAATCATGAGCGTATGGCTCGGGTGCTGGAAGAATGTCGAACGTTGGCGATTGCGTCCACATTCATTCAAACGACGTCCTTGAACGTTATTCCCGAGTATCCCCCACGTCCGAGACGATCACAAGGCGGGTCGTTGGAACAAACGATTCCCCGTATTATTGGTTATCGCGTGGTACATCAAGTCAATGTGGAAGTCCGTAATTTGGAGATTGTCGGCAAAGTTGTGGATCGTGTGTTGAAAGTGGGTGCTAATCGCTTCTCAGGAATCTCCTGGGGATTACAAGATGCGCAGCCCAACACACTCCAAGTCCTACAACTTGCTGCATCAAAAGCTCAAGCCAAAGCGGATACCTTGGCTCAAGCCTTACATCTCAAGTTGGTGAGAGTCATGACGGTCCAGGAAGGTGGAGTGTCGGTGGTTCCACCTGTAGCACGATATCGAATGGCGCGCGCTTCTATGGCAATGGAGAGTGGAGGTGACGTCTCCGTTGCCGCTGGAGAAATCACCGTGCGCGGCACGGTAACCCTCGTGTACGAAATCGCCCCAAAGTAAGAAATCGGGTAACTCCAAGATACAAAAGATCAATTATCAATCATGGAAGAAGCGATTGTGTTCGTCATTCCTGCAAAGGCAGGAATCTCTCTTCTTTTTTTTAAACAGCATGGCCACTGACAAGTCCGAATCTGCTCACGCTACAACACCGAACATGTCTACCTTTGGTGTCCCTGCTTTAGTCGTCTCAGGCTTTTTAGGAGCAGGCAAAACCACTCTTGTGAAACATCTGATCACTGATGCCCAGCAACAGGGTCTCAAGCTAGCCGTCGTCTCCAATGAATTTGGGGAATTGGGTATCGATAAGGCGCTGCTTCAAGAAGCTGGCGGGCCAGGATACGTCGAGTTAGAAGGTGGCTGTGTGTGTTGTCAATTAACCAATGAATTGCTGGAAACGCTTCAAAATTTGTGGGAGACCATTCACCCTGATCGGATTGTCGTCGAAACGTCTGGCGTGGCACTGCCGTTTGAAACGCTCATGACATTTTGGCGGGAGCCCATTACTGAATGGGTAGGCGAAAGTCTGGCGGTTGTAGTGGCCAACGCGGAACAGGTTGCAGAAGGACGCGATTTGGAAGGCACGTTTGAACAGCAAGTGTCTTCTGCAGATATCGTGGTGCTCAATAAAGTTGATTTAGTCGCAGAAGGTTCCCTAGGTCGGGTAGAAAACATCCTTCAAGATATGGCCCCTGATGCGCCGTTCATTCGAAGTATTCAGGGACAAATCGATACGACCGTGGTTTTTCCTCCCACACCTGCCCAAACATATTCATCCAAGCGCAAGAGCAAGCCTGATATTGTTCCTCACACGCATGAAGCATTTCAGGCGCAAGAACTTTCCTTTCCCGACCACATCACACCCGAAGAACTCATTCAGCAGCTTCAACCTCTCCAAGCCCTTCGTATCAAAGGCATCGTCAATACAACGGAAGGCCCCAAGCTCGTCCAGGGTGTCGGTCCCCGAATTGACCTGAGTGCCCCTCCCTCACAATTTCCTCCAGAAATGCTTGGCCGCCTGGTCGCCATCCGCCGCAAATAACGTCCAACTTATTTTTTAATTCGGTGTTCGACGACGTACGGGCGAAGACCTCCGACTTTGGTTATGACCTCATCGTATTCTTTTTGGGGAACTTTAAATTCCTTTAAGGTCGTTCCTATATGACCGACGACGATATCAAATTCTTTATCGGTAATTCCTAGGCCGACATGGGCCTCAGCCAATGGGCGATTGATTTTTTTGCAGGGGCCGCCGGTATTTGCACATAACAGGTTCTTGTTTTTTTGACTCAATAGGTTTCGGGTATCCGTGCCCATGCCTACAAAAAATCGTCCAACGACAGGATCTTCCCATATTTTTGTGAGAAAGACGTCGACGACGCCTGAGATCGCGTCATATCCTCCAAGGCGTTCATAGAGAGACTTTTCTTGTGTTTCTCCCATAGTTTCAGCAAAGCTGGGGGTTGTGTTTCCCAGGGCAGTCAACATGAAAAAGAAAACAAGGGCGAACGTTCCTACACCTAATTGCCTTTTGATCATCATTTTCCCCTTTCTCATGGGATTATTGAAAAACAATCTTACGATTTAGTCATCGCCACAATCGTTGTGAGGTTGTTCAACATAATCATCATCAACCTCTCTGCCTGACAGGATTATAATTCCTGTGTATTCACATACCAAATGTTTCTTCTGTAAAACAAAGAGGGAGTAAGCTCGGTCTCATCCCTCCATTGAGAATCTGCTGGCTACATGGTCGATCGGCTATTTTACATCCACTGTCATAATGACGAATTCTTTGTTGAGCTGTGATCCTTGATGTGGTTCTAGATAGGTTCCATCGTAGTAGTACCATTGTAGTGGTTTCATTTTCCCTAGTTCCGCCGGATGTCGTGGTAATTTCGTCACATCCAGGCCGTTGGCGATGAAGGTGGCTGGATTGATGAAATACACTACGTCTTCATGGGTTTGCTCAGGATTTTCGGAGAAGTGAATCATATTATGTTTGGTGACGGTCTCCAGCATACACATTTCTCCACTGGCCTTTGTTGCATCAACGGGGATCATCTTTGAGTCAGGTCCAATGATGTTCGCTATCGCATTGATTTCTCTACGGGCGTTCCCTTCCAGCTTCAAGACTGGGCCGAATGCCTCTTGAACACTTTCATGGGATACCTCGGCCACAGCAAGTGGCGGTGTACCTGTCGTACAAGCCAGGGCACTCAAGATGCCGATAGTCATGATAGGTAATCTCCAGTTCTTCAACATGGCTGCCTCCTTTGGAATAGTAAGTAAAAGTGATCGTAAAGACTTTGCAATGGTGTGGGCAGTCTCTTGAATCAACGTACACGTGGCCACATGTCAATAGTATTCGTGAAGCATGGCATTTGGCTGTCGAGTTTTGATGAATGTCTTGTCGAATTATTACGACACTGAAGAAAACGAGGACGAAGATGTAGGCGAGCGGATCTAGAGAAGACGGCTACCGAATGAGCCCATGCTTGCTGGCATAGAGGGTAAGTTCGGCATTGGTGGTGAATTTCATTTTTTCCAGGATACGCGACCGGTGCGTGCTGACCGTCGTTGCGCTAATGCACAATTCATCCGCAATCGTTTTGGTGGGTGTACCTGATGCAATCATTCGGAAGACTTGAAACTCCCGTTCCGAGAGAAGGTCATGAAGGGATTTTCTGGGATCGTGTTTCAAACTGAGGACCAATTGATCAGCCAAATTGGGGCTGACAAATTTCCCTCCCCGAGCCACCAGACGAATGGCGTTGACCAATTGCTCGGGTGCACTCGTCTTGGACAAATACCCAGCGGCGCCCGCTTTCAAAAATCTCATGCCAAACTGATCTTCAGAATAAATACTCAAAATCAAGACAGGCAATTGAGGATGTGAAATTCTCAGATCCAGCAAGACATCCCAGCCCGTTCTTTCAGGCATTTCCATATCCATAACCAGGACATCGACGTCAATGATTTTCAATTTCTTTAGGACTTCTCGCCCTGTTTCAGCTTCTTCTATGACGACAAGATCAGGGGTCTTAGAGAGAATGTGTTGTAATCCTTGGCGAACGACGGCATGATCATCTGCTATGAGTATTCGGATCGATTGTTGAGCAACGGTATTCATGAGAATCTTCGAGGTATTGTGAATTGAATGTCCGTTCCTTGGTTTGTCGAACCTTGGATGGTCATGGTTCCACCTAAATGAAGGATCCGCTCTCGCATTCCAATCAATCCCAGGGATTGAGAATCCTCAATTTGAAAAGACGAAATACCGACTCCATTGTCCTGTACCCGCAACTCGATGAATTCATGACCTTGGGTTAACCCTATGTGAATAGCGGTTGCCTTGGCATGCCGAGCGACATTTGAGAGTGTTTCCTGAAATACTCGAAACACCCCGACTGTTTGAGATTGATCTAATTGAATGGGCTCGGGGTCAAAGCACATCACACAATGAATCTTGGTACGTTTTTCAAAATCTTGGGCTTGCCACTCCATCGCTTCTTGGAGGCCGAATAGGTCCAGGATTTTCGGACGCAACTGAAAGCAAATTCTCTGTATGGATTGAACCGTGTCATCGACTAACTGTGACATCCTTTGAATTCTCTCACGACAGAGGGTTGGTTCTTTCCCCAGTCCTTCTTCCAGAAACATGAGATCCATTTTGAGGGCTGTCAGGGCTTGTCCCAGCTCATCATGAATTTCCCGGGCAATATGGGTTTTTTCTTCCTCTCGAACCAATTGAAGCCGGTTGCTCAAATTCCGCAACTCTTCACGGGAGCGTTGGACCGCTCCCTCGGCTTCTCTTCGATCACTAACTTCTTGCAGAAGGCTCTGATGAGATACCTGAAGTTGCGTCATCAGTTGACGGTCTCGTTGAATGTAGTGGATAGCCACGGTCAAAAGGGAAGCCATCATAATCCCAATACAAAATACCACCACCGTGGCTTCGGCTCGTATCGTGATATCGAGTGGAATCCAAAGGTAAGAAGAGAACGCCAACAGGCCGACGCCGACGCATCCAAAGCCAAGAGCCGTGGGAATGGCCATTTTCGTGAGGTACCCCCATCCATACGCTGGTTGAATCTGCAGAAGGTATCCCAATAAGGCGATGGCGCCAAAGGCAAAGATGCACGCTCCCAATACCCCGGAAGCCAGAATGTGTAGGGTTGAATGTTGCTGACTTGCACTCATAAGAAAGGCCAGGGCCGTTAAAATAAAACATAACGCGGTATTTGGGGCCATCCGACCTGGGTGAGACGTTCCAATGGTGATGTGATGTTTCATGAACAATTGGTCTATCCCACAATCAATTCGCGTAAGATACTGGAAAAGGGTGAGCCCACCCACGATCAAAATAAAGGCACTGGCCACTTTGACCCCTTGAATCTCCGAGACACCCAAGAGTAACAACCCAATTCCGCAGACCAAGAATCCTAGGGCAGTGTTAAATTGCATTGGGACAAAATTCGGATGCAGCTGAACCAAATGGGGATTTCGAGTGCACCAACCAACAATAGTGATGCCACCGAGGAGAAACGGCAAGAAGCTACAGATGATGACAATGAAAAAGAGATTCGTATCCATAAATCGTTGACTTAGGACTCGATGCTAGGCAAATCAGGCAGAGCGGATAAGGGGGATTTTCTGTTCTTGTTGAGCGATTCGCATCATTGTCTTCGTCTTCTTTAACGTATTGTTATCCGAATTGGTCCGCAACAAATGGCTTTCCTCGTCCATTCCAATATCCTGCGATCATATGCGGCGTGACATGGCGAATGGCAAATTGCCCATTGGGAGCAAGTACAAGGCATCCGGCTTCTCCTTGAACTCTTCTCACCAATGATTTCAATGCATGGCGAGTAGCCGCTAAAGGCTTTTGGCCATGCTTCATCGCAAACACGATATGCTTTGCCATGGCCAGTCGTATGATACCTTCTCCTAGCCCAGTCATGGAAACCGCGCCAGCTTCATTATCCGCGTAGACTCCTGCTCCAATCAAAGGGGAATCTCCAACTCGACCTGGTAGCATCATCGACACGCCACCCGTCGATGCGCCGGCTGCCAGTGTTCCGTACTCATCAAGTGCGACAGCGCCAACGGTATCATATGCGGCCATCTTTCTATAGAGAGAGTCTCTTCCAATATGAAATGAGTCTGAACGGGGGGCGTGTTTCCAACATGAAGTGAGTCTGAAGCCGGACTGAGATTCGGGCATGATGGG
>QIMB01000087.1 GCA_003233615.1 Nitrospirota bacterium | reverse complement strand
CAGCCCTCTACAATCGGCAATAGGTCCCGTTGGACGCCTTCTCGTGAAATATCTGGACCTTGATGTTTTTCTTTTCCGGCGATTTTGTCAATTTCATCCAAAAACACGATGCCGGATTGCTCGGTGCGCGAGATGGCTTCCTTGGTGACTTCTTCCATGTCGATGAGTTTTTGTGCTTCTTCATGCGCGAGAAATTTTAGGGCTTCGGAAATTTTCATGCGCCGGTCTTTCTTCTTTCCAGGCATCATACCCCCAAGCATTTCTCGAAGATTGTTCTCCATGTCTTCCATGCCACCGATATTGGAGATGATGCCAACTGGCAATCCCCCTCGTTCTTTGACCTCAATTTCGATCATGCGTTCATCGAGCGTACCTTTTCGTAATTGCGTACGGAGCTTTTCGCGTGTGGATTCATGTTGATCAGGTTGAGTTGTTGAGGGAGTGTCGGAGCCCTCGGCGTTCTCGCTAGGTGTCGCGACTGAAGTTGCCGGGGATCGAGGGAGTAGAATATCCAGCACACGTTCTTCCGCTAACTCTTCAGCTTTGTGTTGAACTGTTTCTAAATACACGGTTTTCACCTGGTTGACAGAAATATCGGTCAGATCCCGGATCAGCGATTCCACATCTCGGCCCACATAGCCCACTTCCGTAAATTTCGAAGCTTCTATTTTGATGAAAGGGGCATCAGCCAGCTTAGAAACTCGTCGAGAAATTTCTGTTTTGCCCACCCCTGTCGGGCCGATCATAATAATATTTTTAGGGACAATTTCCTCACGGAGTTCGGGGCTGAGTTGTTGGCGACGCCATCGATTGCGGAGCGCGATGGCCACCATTCGTTTGGCATCTTTTTGCCCGATGACGTAGCGGTCGAGTTCTTCCACGATTTGGCGTGGTGTCAGGGAATCCAGTTTCGGAGTCGAAGGGGATGTGTGCTGTTCCATATCTTATTTCGGTAACTCCTCTATGACGATGTTATGATTTGTGTAAATATCGATACTTCCGGCGACGTGCATGCTTTGCTCGACGATAGCTTTAGGCGAAAGGTCAGTCTGCGCGAGAAGGGCTCGAGCCGCGGCTAGGGCGTACGGACCTCCTGAGCCAATGGCTAAGATGCCATCTTCAGGTTCGATCACATCACCTGTGCCGGAGATAATGAAGGAATTTTCACTATTCGATACAGCAAGCAAGGCCTCGAGCCGCCGAAGCACGCGGTCTGTTCGCCAGTCTTTGGCGAGTTCAACCGCCGCACGTGTGAGTTTTCCTCGATATTGCTCTAACTTTTCCTCAAATTTTTCAAACAATGTGAATGCATCGGCTGTGGCTCCAGCAAATCCTGCGAGGACTTGGCCTTGATGCATGGTACGAAGTTTCCGTGCATTACTTTTCATTACGGTCGTGCCCACTGTGACTTGCCCGTCGGAGCCCATGGCGACTACCGAGCCTTTTCGCACGCAAAGAATGGTCGTGGAACGAATGATCATGATTGCCGGTTGTCTCCTTGCGTATGTGTGGTGACGGTAGAACCTGATCGTGGATGGGCCCGATCATACACCGCCATGAGTTGATCTGTGGCGACATGTGTATATTTTTGAGTGGTGGTTAACGACGCATGGCCGAGTAGTTCCTGGATCGCTCGCAAATCGGCGCCCTCATCGAGTAAATGGGTTGCAAAGGAATGGCGTAACGTGTGTGGGGTGACTGATTTTGAGAATCGATCGCCCGTTCGTTGTTTGAGTATACGTTCGACACTCCGGGTTGTTAACCGGCCACCTCGTGTGTTGACAAAGAGCGGTTGTAAACCTGAACGAGGAAGAAATCCATTGTTAGTTTTTTGCCATGGTGCTGTTTGCGCACGAGATTGTTGCCGTTGGTAGTCGAGTATGGCTTCTGAGGCAACTGTTCCGATAGGGACCCTGCGTTCTTTTTTTCCCTTCCCGCGCAATCGAATAAATTGAGATTCGAGATCCAGGTCGTCCCAATTTAATCCGACTAATTCCGACACTCTGGCGCCAGTTGAATAGAGGGTTTCTAGCATCGCTTGGTTTCTGGCTTGGCTCCATGTCTGTGCGGATGGTGAATCGAGCAGCGTGGCGGTTTCGTCTTTGGTCAGCACCGTTGGCAGGTGAGTTCCGAGTCGAGGCGAACGAACGGCTGCAGCTGGGTTGTGATTGATGTGTCCCTCTTCGAACACATATCGGAAGAAACTTTTGAGACACGCGAGTTTCCGAGCAAGGGACGTTTTCTTTAACCCTCGATCACTTAAATATTTCAAGTAGGATCGAATATGCAGCGCATGGATGGCATCGGGTTGTGGGACGATATCTGCCTGAAAGAACTGTTCTTGAATGTGTGTTAAAAACTGTTGAAGGTCAGACTGGTAGTTGCGATGGGTTTCTTCTGATGCCCCGCGCTCCAATTGCAGGTAGAGGATGAATGCGTGAATGGCGTCATTCATCGTGCAAGTCCGGATTCTGCCGTCCATGATGTGAATTCGGAAAGCGCTCGTTCTTGAATGGCTTGCCGTTTTTTCTGTTTGTCCCGAATAGGCGTATCGAGAGGTGGAAATAAGCCAAAATTCGTGTTGATGGGTTGGAAGTATTTTGGCTCGCAGGTCGTAATATAGTGGAGAAGCGCTCCATGGGCTGTCGTGGGTGGTGGTGTCAATAAATTTTGCGCTGATAACAAGCGGGCGGCATTCAGTCCAGCCAACCCTCCACTGGCCGCGGCTTCCACATACCCTTCAACGCCGACCAATTGTCCGGCAAAAAAGATGTTGGATTGCTTCTTTAATTGCAAGGTGTCCTTCAAGAGTACGGGCACATTAATGAAGGTGTTGCGATGAATGCTTCCGCAGCGAAGGAATTCAGCCTGCTCTAACCCGGGAATCATGCGAAAGACTTTTTTTTGTTCAGGATAGGTGAGTTTCGTTTGGAAGCCCACCAGGTTATAACACGATCCGTGATGATTTTCTGCTCGTAATTGTAACACGGCGTACGGGCGTGTTCCGGTTTTGGGATCAATGAGCCCGACGGGTTTCATGGGCCCGAAGGCCAGGGTTTGTCGGCCACGGTCGGCCATGACCTCAATGGGTAGACACCCTTCAAAATAGGGAATGTTTTCAAATGACTTAGGTTGGACACGGTCGGCTTGGATGAGGGCGTCATAGAATTGATTATAGGTTTCCTCATCCATGGGACAATTGAGATAATCTGCTGTGCCTTTATCATAACGGGAAGCCCGAAAGATTCGGTCCATATTGAGTGAGTCGGTGTCGACAATTGGTGAAATGGCATCGAAGAAATACAGGTTTTTTGATCGTGTGAGCTGGGTAATGGCTTCAGATAATTTTGGCGATGTTAATGGTCCCGTGGCGACGATGCACACGGCATCCTCTGGAATGTCGTGAATTTCTTCGCGAAGGATTCGCACATTGGAATGTTCAGTCAGAGTCTGCGTGATCTGTTGAGCAAAAAGGTCTCGATCCACCGCTAAGGCCGTGCCTGCTGGTACAGCCACGTCATCGGCGACTTTGATAATTAAAGAGCCAAGCTGCCGCATTTCTTGTTTGAGAATGCCCGGTGCGCTAAGGGGGTCATTCGATCCTAATGAGTTGGAGCACACAATTTCGGCGAGTTGCTCGGTTTTATGAGCTGCGGTTTCCGTGTTGGGGCGCATTTCATAGAGCGTAACCTTTGCTCCATGATTGGCTGCTTGCCAAGCGGCTTCTGAGCCGGCGAGGCCGCCCCCGATAATGACTACATCCTGACGCATGCGTATAGACTCGTGATCAAATGTTGAACAAACTCAAAAAAGGTGATTTGATTCTAAATTGATATGGTGAAAAGGTGTCTAACTATTCAGCACCATATTGTCATTTTGAGTGCAACGAAGAATCTGTGCCTAGCTCTCCGCCCTCATGGCTAAGCGAGATGCTTCGCCTTCGTCTCAGCATGACAATCTGGAGGGGGTAATGTTCATGGCGCACTCGATACGGTTAGGAAATGGCGCAGTTTGGGTTAATTGGGTTTGACCTGCTGAACAGTTACAAAGCTGTCAACCTTCACATGAGATACACAAGCCAGTCAAGGCTTGCAGCGCGCGGTCATGACAGTCTTTGGTGGTGGCTAAGACGCCATGCATATTTCGTATTTCACTGGTACCATATTGGATAGGGTTGCCATGAACATCCGTAAAACACCCGCCAGCGCCTCGCAAAATGGCCTCAGGAGCGCAGGCGTCCCAAGATTTGGTATAGGGCCCTGGTTCCATATAGAGATCAGCTCCCCCTTTGGCGATAAACCCAATCTTCAGCCCGACACTTCCCATGGGATGTTCCTCTTGAATATTGAGGGATTCTTTGATAGCTGAGAGATGGGGTGATCGATGGGAGCGTGAAGCAACGAGTGATAAGGATTGCAGTGATTTGGCCTTTGTGGCATGTAACGCATGGCGAGCACCCTTATGCTCCATCCAGGCTTCTTGATCGGCAATGCCGACAAACAGCTGATCTTCCGTCGGCCAATACACCACTCCCAATTGTGATGTGGCATTGAGTGTTAAGCCAATCATGATGGAAAACTCTCCATTGCGGGAGATAAATTCTTTGGTTCCATCCAAAGGGTCTACATACCAAATTCTTTCTTTTTGTAGGGGACCAGTTGGCAGGGGGCTTTCTTCAGCGATGATTTCATCCTCGGGGAAATGGGTGGCAAGTCCTTCGACGATAAGCGCATTGGCCAATTGATCAGCTTCCGTGACCGGATCATTGGTTCCTTTATATGATATAGCGAAATCCTTTTTGTAAATGTTCATGATGATCTCCCCGGCTTGTCTCGCCAAGCGTGAGGCAACTTCGAGTTCGCGAGTCCAATGTGTCATGGTCCATCCTGCTAAAAAGTGAAAAAGTGCCTTCCTTCAATCCAATATGAGAGAATGAAGGATATGACATCTAGAGTGTAGCAACAGTATTAACGTGTGAGTGTGATGAGATGCTGCGTATCGCCTTATTCATTCTATTAGCAATCATTATTGTGGTGGCGGTGTATGCCCCTAAATTTCGTCGATCTCTTGGCGTGATAGTTGTGGTATTGATGGCGGCGATTGGATTCATTATTTGGCAAGATACGCTAGAGCGAGGCTTAGAACTTGAACGGATTTCTCGAGAACAGGCACAACTTTCAGACATGCAGGTTCGGTCAGGCTTAAATACTCGATCGTTTGTGGTGGGTGGCCGTATTCAGAATGTTTCTCAGCACTATACCATATATTCGATGATGCTTCAGGCCACGATAAAGGATTGTGAAGGTGAAACTTGTAAAATCGTTGGACAAGAGAAGACCATGATTCCCGTGGAAGTCCCACCTGATCAAGTCAGAGGTTTTTCGGTGACTATTCCATTTTCTGGAGCTCCCAAGGTACAAGGGAAAGCCGTATGGGAATATGAAATCTTATTGGTAAGAGCTCGGTAAAATGAAAGAATTGACAATAATTATTGAGGCTTCTTATAATTTTCGTTGGTTCCTGTGATCTAGTCCTATAGGGCAAAAGACTCATGAGTTTTCTTCCCGAAAAAGTCGAAGATTCTGATCATGTGGGTCTTTTTCAGCATTGAGAATTGCCCACGATCTCATTACCATAGAAGAATCGAATTCCACGAAGGGCTTTTTTTGTGTTAATTCATGAAGAATGGAGATCTGTCGTACGATGACCACATCTTATAAGGTAATGCCCGGCCCCGAACATTATTTGCCACCCTCAGCGTCGTCTATGGGTATTCGGTTGCCAGATCCCGGGCAAGCGCATATTCATGGTACAATTGTTCCAGAAGAAGAGGCTATGGAACAGGCCGCCAGGCAGTTTCTTTCGGCCAAAGTTCCAACGATTTTTCCCGGGCCCCTGGTTTTATGGGCTTGGAATGAGAAGGCGGCCAAAAAGGCCAAAGCTGTTCGGTATCTCTATGAAACCATTAAGGAATCTGTGGATCCCAAGAAACAGCAAGCCATGCTCATCCCCATGCCGGATTATCGTCCCAAATATCCCAAGATTAACCCGGAAGTTGAAATTAACCCCAATCATCCAAATTTAACGATTTGGCATAATAAAATTGATGCCTGCATGTTTGTGGGTGTCCATTGTCATCAGGCCAACCTCTCCCTCAAAATCATTCGAGGAGGGACGAACTGTTATACTGTAGCCATGTGTGCACAAGCGGGCCATGAGGATGCCATGCTTTCATTTCGAGATGCCACAGCCGAAAAGATAGAGAGGCTCGCCGATTGGGTCAAGAAGTTAAAAGGATCAGTCGCGCCGCCGGAATAAGACTCGAATTTTTTATTATGCTACGATATTGCTATGGTGTTACTATCATATGTGAGTTTGGTAGCATTCTTGACTTAATCATAGACAGCAGCTTTTCACCTGAAGCATTTAACAAGGAGGTCTTGACATGGCCACTCAAGATTCGTTTATAGGACAAAAGAATAAAAAAGATCAGGTGTACACTGATCCCTGGAAAATGATGCATGAGGCGGAAAGAACGCCGTCATTTTTTACTGGAAGTGAAATTATTAAAGAGGCTGTACGTCGAGCCTCCTGTGACTTGATGATTGCATATCCCATCACACCTCAAAGTGAAGCGGCTGCATTGTGCGGCGAGCTTTTTGCCGAAGGGTATATCGGAGATTATTTCCGCGGTGAAAGTGAATTTGCCGTGATGTCGCAATGTGCGGGAGCGGCTTTTGGTGGCGCCAGGGTTTTTACCACAACGGCTGGCCCTGGGACGATGCGGGCCATGGAGAATTTCCCGATGTGGGCTGGAGCTCGGTTGCCCATTCAGATGATTGTAACGTGCCGAGGTATCAATTCCCCTCTTTCTATTCAACCTGATACCCTAGAAATTTCCTATCTCATGCAAACGGGTATGTTGGTGTGGCATGCAGAAACGGCCCAAGATTTTTATGACTGGATTCTTATGGGTTATATGGTATCGGAAGAACCAGATGTCCATCTGCCACTAGCCTTATGTTGTGATGGATTTTTTGTGACCCATACGAAAGACATGGTTGATTTGACTCCGGTCGATATGTGCTTGCCACCATATGACCCCTATCGGTCACCGGTTCCATGTATGGATATGGAATGTCCTCCGGTTCGCATGATGCGTGATCCTTTTGTTATGAAAAGCAACTATATTAGTTATGCCACTCATGCAAGCTGGCAGCAAGAAGTGTGGGCGGCTATTGAGCGGTCGCGGAAGCATACCATTCGCTGGATGAATGGATTAATCGACACAGAAAATACGGATGCGGATATTATTATTGTAGCCTCTGGAACTGCGGTTTCTCAGAGTCGTGAAGCGATTGCCATCCTTGAAGATGAAGGCATCCGTGTCGGATTGCTGAAAGTCAAAACCTTACGTCCATGGCCTGGCGAGGAAATTCAAGAAGCAACCAAGAATGCGAAGCATATTGTGATTCCAGAGTTCAATGTGACAGGCTGGTTAGCTCGTGAAGTAAAGGCGACTGTGACAAATAATGAACGAGTGCATGCGGGTCCCCATGTCTGTGGTGGGATGACGATGCCGCCTGAAATTATTGCCAGTGAGATTCAAACCTTGCTTGGAATCAAAACAGCAACGTTAGCAGCGCGCGGATAGTGAACGGATTGTTACTGGAGATTTGATACTTCACGTTTCACCTTGTAAGGAGAACGAATATGAGCAAAGAACGCATTAAAATAGCAGAAGAGTTATACGATATTATGCCACCGGAATATCAAGATCTGGTGAAAAAGGCCACGTATGGTAATGAAACACGAGGCTGGAAAGATATTGGGACTGCCAAGGAACTCATCGAAGAACATTCCTTGTGTGCCGGTTGTCCTGAGTCGATGGCCTTTCGCTATATCTTAGCCTCCCTTCCTAACCCGGAAGATACGGTGATGGTGGGATCAACAGGCTGTACGAGTTTAGTGTTCCCACATGTGGCTGTTCATAACATTCATTCCTTGTTTGGCAACCAAAATGCTATTGCCTCAGGATTGAAACGAGCCTTGAGCGTACGGTTCCCTGATCGAACCAAAGATGTGGTGGTGTTGGCGGGAGATGGAGCAACCGTGGATATCGGGTTGGATATGACCCTCCAAGCGTGGTTCCGTCAAGAAAAGTTTACCACCATTTGTTTCGATAATGAGCTCTATGCCAACACGGGTGGACAAGAAAGCGGGCTCATGCAAAAAGGGTTTGTAGCGAAGATGGCACCTGTTGGAAAGTCTTTTGAGAAAGTACGTCTTCCTGAAATCGCCAGAGAGTCTGGCTGTCACTATATCGTACAATGTACGGTGAGTAAGCCAAATCTCATTGAGAAAGTCATCAAAAATGCGATTTATGTGGCTCGAGAAATTGGTCCAACGTACTTGCAAATCTATACCCCCTGTATTTTGGAAATTGGGAAAAACAGTATGGAAGGGTTGCAGGAAATGCGAGACTCCGAAAAGCCTTCGGAACGGTTTGCCTATAAGGAATTTGTCAGTGAACCAGCCAAGGAATTGTTGGCCGAATTAGCAGCGAAAGAAAAAGAACGAAAAGCTGAAGCGAAAAGGCAATTGGCTTCCCAAACAGTAACAGTATAAGCAACGAGACCTGTGAGAGGAGTGATCTCATGATATTACGTCGAATTAATATCCGAATGTCTGGCCTGGGAGGTCAAGGGGCCGTGACGGCGGCACATGTCATGGCGATGGCTGCTTCCAGAGACGGGAAATTTGCTATTTCGAATCCATTCTTTGGAGCTGAAAAACGCATGGCCCCGGCAGAAAGCTATTGTCGAATAGGACTGAGAAAAATTTACGATCGTGGTGAACTCGTGTTTCCTGATGTGATTGAAGTGTTTCACCCTCAAGTCATTACGATGGGGAAGAGTTATACGATGCCGTTTTATTCAGGCATTAAAGAGGGCGGGCTCGTGATTATTAATACTGACATGCCTCTTTTATCAGATGAAGATGTGAAACGACTCAAAGATTTAAATGTGGCGGTCTTTAATATTCCCGGGACCAATATTGCCATGGAAGTCGCAGGGACTGAACTGGCCACGAATATGACGATGATTGGTTCGGTGGCCGGGATTACCAAGTGTGTCACCATGCATGGCTTAGATTTGGCTTTGCAGGAACGATTTGGGAAGAAATTTGTGGCATCGGGTGGTACGGCAACCCTGGACGAAGCCATTAAGAAAAAGTTTGCGAAGAAAGAAATGTTGTTAAAAAAGAATCTTGAGACAGTGGAACGAGCCTATGAAATTGGTGCGGAATGGGCGGAGAAAAACCATGTAGAGTTAATGGTTGGAGAGCCTGCGGCTGCGTAATACTGAGAACCTCATCGAAGGAAAGAGAAGATAGATGTATAATGTTGCGTTAGTGACAGAAGAGAAGTGTGTAGCGAAAAAAGGCTGCCGGCTCTGTATCATGTATTGTCCAGAGGCGAATACCCTTGATCTCGATACTGAGAAAATGATTGCGGAAGTCATCATTGACCGATGCAAGGGGTGTGAATTGTGTAAAGTCGTGTGTGACGCAGCCAAGCATGAAGCGATTGAAATGGTAGCCGTGAATTCAGATGGAACATTAATGGAGAAGGCTGGAGAATCTGCGGAGTTAGGTCAAGCCTATTCAGGGTAACCTTGTTCGTTTGAAAGGCCCTGCGATATTTCTCTTAGAGATGAAGGTCGCAGGGCTTTTTTTAATTAGTCTCACAATTCTCACACTGGTAGTTATCTTCAGGCAAGTCTGATAGACGTTCATGAGAGGGACACAATAATGGATGATGATCTTCGTGAGCAGATGACTGCTCTGACGAAACAGATGACGCATTTCCATGCGTCGCTTGAGGTAAAAGCTCGAGATATGGAAATGAGCGGAGGTGATTCTGAGATTGTCACCAAGCTCATTAACGGAGCTGATGCGATGAAGGATAGCGCCAATATTTATTTATCTTGGGCTCGACACTATGTGAACTTATCTGAAGGGGGCGCTTCTGAGGCAGAGGAGGGGGAAGAAGATTCAGCCGATTTTCAATTTTAACACCTGAAAGACTCAAATAATTTTCCTGGATTCTTGAAGGAAGCGGGCAGTCCGGCTATTATCATCTGATAAATATCGTACACACCTACTAAAATATTCGTTCCTCGGTAGCTCAGTTGGTAGAGCGTTCGGCTGTTAACCGAATGGTCGCAGGTTCGAGTCCTGCCCGGGGAGCCAACTTCACAAAAGCCATTTGAAAGCAGTCTTTCAAAGGGCTTTTTTTTAAGGTACTGTCAACTAGGGCAATTTTGGCTCAGTCGACACAGAGAGCGGACGGTGTAGTTCCTGATAGATGAATGGATTATCTCCCGGCGAATTGTGTGCTTAGGGTGGAATGTTTGGTAGTGGTGCAGTTTCAATCTAATAATCCCACAATTTCTTCCAGACTCAAAACATGCTTAGCAACTCCGGCTTCCATGGCTGGCGTCACTCGTAGCGTTTTATGAATTCGTGCAAAGTTATAGTTCATGAAGTGAAGTGCTACTGAATGTTCTAGGTTCTCTACTTTCTTCGAGAAGCCATTGGTCAACCTGGTAAACCGACGCATACTCATTCGCCATGGTCAAGTTTTGACGTTCCACGTAACTGGTTGAGATATTCTTCTTGTCAGGATTCCCTGTCACTGCTTTCCGTCTTGCTCCACAGCAAGCCCCAGGGCTATAGCGAGACTGATTGCCTGTAGGTGGATTGCTATAGAGCTTCACCAGCATGGCATAATCAATATCATTCCCAAAAGCACCCCACACAGCCTCTAAATAGGGTCGATGTCCATCTGTGGTGAGTTGAACGCGATTTGCTAAGCGGCTCGCAAGATCGTCGATAAACTTGGATGCATATTCGGCGTTTCGTTCGCCAATCAGCCAACACGGAACAAGCTTGGTATCTGCACAAAGAGCGGTCCAGGTCCAGACATCCCCAAATCCAAATTGGCCTTTCATTTCTTCAGGAACATTCTTTTCTTTGGCATAGCAGAACGACCAAATTTCATCACATTGGATACGCTTACAGGGTAGGTTCCTCAATGCTTGATCTTGATAGCCTGCACAGGCCTTCCCTAAATCAGCTA
>QIMB01000490.1 GCA_003233615.1 Nitrospirota bacterium | reverse complement strand
AAGCTCCGTGAGGCCCTGCAACGAGACTTGAACATTGAGAAGACCGTGACAAGGAAAGTTGCGTAACATAAACCTCGGAGCCGTGGAGAATTTCAACTAACTTTGGGCTTGACTCTAGGGCTAGATTAGTAGCTCGGACCTTCATGGTAAGAATCGTTTTAATAGGAGACTAAATTAGATGGCAATTCTCCACGAGCACACGCACTTTTACAAAGAAATTTTCGAGATTCCTGGATTCTTCAGTGGACCGGCAGTGGTGTTCGGCTTCCATGAAATCGGAGTTAGGAAAGAATACTATGCGAATTTCGCAAACCTCTCTCTTCGGCGAAAAATCAAGAAAATCAAATTCGCATTGCGTCGAAAATGGCTCGCATTTCTTGGCCGCGCTCATTCTGACATTGAAGTACCGCAAGAATTTCAGGCAAGAAACATTGTAGAACTACTAGAGAATCGTGGCATTAAGGATGTGAACGTCATCGACTTGTTCGATGCCAGAGCGAACAAACGATACGACATGAATCACCCTGTTCCTCAATCTGAACACGAGCGATATGGACTTTTTATGGATATCGGTTCCATTGAACACCTATTTGACACCCGGCAATGCATCGAGAACGAAATACGCATGGTACGTACGGGAGGAACATACATGCTCCACACAAACGTGAATGGCTATTACGAACACGGGTTTCACGTATTCAACCCAGAAGCGCTGACCAAAGTCTTGACCTTGAATGGTTTCGAGATCCTTTACCTTCGCTATAGTACTCCACTTTGCGTACCACTAGAGTCTCCCTCACAGGCACGGGATGTGATCATTTGGCTCGTAGCCAGAAAATTGGCTCCAATTGCGGACTTCATCCTTCCACAACAAGGCCGTTGGGAGACATGGTATTCCTAATTCGTATGAATCCAAAATAGGAGTTAAGACACGTTTCTTGTTCCTTCCCTGGAATTGTACAGCTGTGCTAAGGGTCTTATATGGCTGTCTCACTTCACTAAAAAGTATGAATGAGAAGAAACTTTGCTGAAGTAGACGACTAACGGGAATCCCAAATAGAAAATATTTCGGAAGAATATCAGGTCTACTTTTACCTCATGATCACCTCCCTATAGAGCCAAAACCCCCGGAGCAGTTTATGAATTTTCCTGGGAATCCCCTTTTTCTTTACCTTATGCTCCCATCGGTTGGAGTAAAACCCGACGGGATTACCAAAAAAAACGGTTTCCTTGTTGTGATTTCTCGGTTCAAGTTCCTTTAACGACTTTCGATACATTGTCGCCATGTTTTGTTTGCAAAGAAAAACTTTATTGAGACTAATGGCAAAAGGAACGAGATCAGGTTTGTTCCGCGCAATAAACTCATTTAACCCGTTTGCCACACCTGGCCATTCCGGTCTGAAGCAATCATCAAAAATGACCACCCCTTGTTCACAAAGAGTTGAAACAGCAGCTCGAGATCATTAATGACTATTTCCTTGGTATGACCTCCATCGATGCTAAATAATCTCACTGGACCAACCGTCGAGAGAATATCTCCCACACTGACGTTTTCAGAACTCGCACGAATAGTATGAATATCCTCGGGTGACCCAGCATGTCTTCTCACATTGTCAAGGAACCCATCCAGGACGGGACTTGTTCTAGAGTTGGGTTTGGGATTCGACCGGTTCTTTACTAAGATGGCTATCGTCAAAAATATCTATACTGAAGGCCTTCTCATTGGCATGGAGCAAAAGATAGAGAAGAATGAAAAGCCTCCCTTGCCAGACACCGATTTCCCCTACGCTGCCTGAAATCCCATTTTTTGTTTGTATGTCCCCCACTGCTCGCACTAACTGTGCATCGATCGGATATAGCCATCCCTCGACCTTTTTATTGCCCCATCGTAAATACCTTTGAAGTCGGTCCTTGGGAAATTTCCGCATTTTATATTCTTGCCCTCAAGGCTCCCTTCAAGACTTTTCTTACCTACCACTTCCAACAGAACATTAATAACCCTTATTATTAGCTCTTGTAGAGTATCTACTCCGTTTGGGAAAAAGCTACATAGCTCCTCCTCCTAACCTTGCTTTTTCAGGCTTACGCTATTTCAATCTACTGATTTTGGTTAACTCCAAAGTGCGAACCAAGTCTTCGGCCATAAGAGAATAGTCACCAACCTTCGAAACGTTTACATGTTCATCTCCGCCGGATACACAATAATAATTCAGGTCTAATGACCTAGAAAGACGATAGTTGTAATCAAAGTTAAACGTTAAATCCATACTATTCAACGCTTGGGGAACTTGCGGAAAGATTTCGATAACAATCGTTCCTTTCGAGCAAAAAACTAAATTGGCAAGTCCGCTGCCATTAGGTGCGACAACCACCTCTAGGTTGCTAAAAAGTCCTACCTGCTCTCCAAAGGTTAATTCCTCTAACCGAACAACATGAAAACCATAGTCTCGAAGTATAGGGAGAAGTTTCTCTTCATTGGAGATACGCCGTTGGCTGGCACCCGCCCGTGAGATATATACCCGTCCAGATGAGCTTCCCTGGCCTGACTTCGAAAAAGGAAGGAATTTTTTCCGAAGGCCTTTATAAACCCATTCCGGAAATTCTCGTCCTTCCATGATTTGATGGCATGGGACAAGAAGGGTTGAGGCTGCAATCATTGGGTATTTTTCGCAATCGATGAATTTCAGGTTCGATGGAAGCCCCATATATCCAAGCATTTCATGTTGGAAAGGGAATTTTGTTTGGATATACAGAGACTGGGGTTTCTTCCCCATCTCTTCCAACATGATCAAACGCGGGATAACATCCAGAAGCCAATGCCAATAAATGTGTTGGTTAGAAGCCGTAAAAATAGCAACCTCTCCCGATAAATTTTCCACGTGCAGATATACGCGACGAGGCCTAGGAATATACGCACGTTTTACCTTGTAACGATATTTATGGGTGGCCCCAGAAATCAGTTTGCCTGTCAGGGGGTCGAAAACATTACCTGAGCAATCGGCTAGGCCTCCGCTTATCACAAGAACATGGCTCATCACCAGATCACTTGGGAGAGTCACAGACCAGAAATGATTATGATGAATTGATGGTGGCTTCTGGTCGTCCATGGGGCCTTGAGCCTCAGGACGAAAATGGATTGGGGAAAAGTTTTTATAGGAAATCGTGCGGTAGACCAAAACCCCCATCCACCTGAATATCGTAAGTGGTTGCACATAAAGACTACCGACCCAAGCCAAACGCTTGAGAATTTTCTTGATCAGATCAGATAGCATAAGCACTTGTATAGCAATACCCTGATGAAAAACGCTCTTGCGAATTTTGGGAAACTCGCCCCTCTCCGAAATGAGAAGATCATATGTCCTGGTTCCTCATATTACACAATAAACACAGATTCCAATTTCAAACAACGAGAAAGGTGCCTTGGCACCAATGCGCAAACACATAGCTTGTAGTAAATGTTGCTATTTGTTTTTGAGAATAATTTGAAGATAATCAGCAACAAACTGAGCGAGGGCATCAGAGCCTTTTGGCACAACATGGACATGATCATCAAAAGCCCAAACCTTTCCAGATAGATTGGCCGACGCATCAATGATATTGGTTTCTTTTTCAGTTGCTACCTTTCGAACGATCCTGTCTAGTCGATTGAACGTCTCAAGCAACGCATCGTGGCTCAGTCCCACATGATGATAATCAATGCGCTTCTGCTTTTGTGGAGTCAGATTATTTGATTCGTGCACCAGGCGAGCTTGCGTCATAAGAATTGGTTCGGCGCCAATATTACGGGCCAGGTCAACAAACATTTCCATGGCTAACTGATATTGTTGAAAGCCATTTGGATTGAGCGTGTCAACGGACTTCTGTGTATCCCCTGCTTTTCGTAAACCTTCCTTCCCAATCTTCATTTTGGCTTTGTAGTAGATTCTTCTTAATACTGTATACAATTGAGACCCCTCACAGAGCCAACGATCAACAACACTTCCGTAATGAATTCGTGGGTCAAACCCCTGCAGAGAAGGGCGTAACGTTCTTAGCACCGTCTTGGGAGAACTGAAGTATTTAATGTCGTTCCATGCATTATAAATAACGACGTAATCTGGCTTAAACGCATAGCCCTCCGTAAACAATCTCCCAACAGACTCGATGGCCGTATGACCAATCACACCAGCATTGATAACTTCGACACTTGCAAATCCTGCCTCCCGTAATTTTCCTTGCACTCGATGAGGCCAATCTTCTCCGGTCGTACTCTTCGTATCAAAAACAGCCGACCCACCATAAATCATGATTCGTGTGATTGCATCTGGTTTGTCTGCCTGAAAATTTGGCCCACGGTATCCCTTTTCATTGATCTCCCATACCAACTTTTTCTTCTTGCCAAATGGGTTGTTCACGATGCGCGATTCTTGCTTAAAGGCATGCCTCGAAAAAATGACCGGTTCATATTGTATAGATCGATTTCTCAGCACTTCAGGAGTGATATCGCCATGTTTGACAAAAAGTCGAACACCCACTTCTCCCAAAACAATGAGGCCTCCCATTGCCATGACAACAGTTAAAACAGTGAAGACCTTCTTCCTTTGCACCAATTTCAGCCTCTCCTCTTTCTCATAATATTAAGAGACAATATAGATTTTCATCTCAAGTCATTCATCCTCTCTTAATACCATTGCTACGTAAAACCATATTTTCCCTTGAACTCAGCACGAAGAGTCTCAAAGCGAGAGTCAGTGTCCAAAATATTAGCGGCACGATGCATAACCGAGTTGACTACATTTTCACGGCTTGCCTTATTGAGCCCCCACATACCCGTCGCCCTGAAATACCCAGCCAGAAATGCAAGAAGTTCGCTTCGTCCTCCTCGACCAATCGTAAATGCCCCCTTGATCCAAATCTCGGCCAGGGTCCTTCCTCGATCTTCTAGAGAAATATTAATAGAATGAGTGCGGCCTCGTTCACGGTCAATCACCACCAGACACTTCTGAAAGGTTGTATAATCTTGAGAAATACATATTAAGTCCCGCGGATGCACCTTGGACTCGATTCCCCTGTGATGCAACGCTCCCATTAACTCTCCATGCACCCACATCAAACGTCGACGATTTCGTAATGAAGCTGCTCGATAGACCTCCACAAACTCTTTCCCAATAACTTCCTCCAACAAAATAAATCCACGTATAGGCCAACCACAAACTCGGCGTTCTCCCCAAGCCACGGGTTTCATCACAGGAATTTCATGATCACGGAATAGCTCAAGGATTAAAAGCTCACGAGCCGTATCCGATCGAGGCCATTGGAGTCGGCACCATGCTTTCAGTGCTACCTGGATGGATTGAGTACCGGCTTGTTTGAGAAAATACTTTCTTTTCTCCCCTGCAACTTCCAGATGTAGAGTACGAACATGGCATTTGACAGGGCGAGACACGAGCTTCCCTGTCGAATAATTGACAAAGTCTTGGAACAAAGAAATGCCAATATTGGCCAGAAAGGGCCTAATGCTTTCATCAATATGAAGACTCTGACGAAAAAACATATGCGGGAGAGACGAACTCAATCGATTCAAGCGAAGTGATTAAAGTCTGACACCACAAATATTGGCATTTGACGTTTCCTCCACATCATGAATGGAAGCCCGGCATAGACCTATGAGATTTCATTGTCGGAGACTAGGGAAAATGGTAACGTAAGTGCTCATAGAGAATCTAATGATGGATGAAGGAATAACCTTACCATTTTTCTCAGTGACGTAAGGAGGCTCTCAATATTACGAATAAGAGAGGTCACGTCTTTGGGTCTACAAATCCAGGATGAATGTTACGAGAGGAACTCGGAAAAGCGTGGGTTTTCCTGAGCCCCAACATTGCAAAACAACAGTGAATAGACTCATTGGAATCTTCAATCTAGGACGAATCTTTAAGAGTGAGCATCCTTCCAAAGTCATCCATTTCTGGTCACAGGTCTATTGCAGTCCTCCAAAAATTGTTTCTTTCGCGATGTTTTTCGACTTGAAATTTAGGACCACCGTGTAATGTCCACCCTCACCATCCTCCGACATGGGAAAAGTCTATGGAATAAGGAGAAACGCTTTACGGGATGGACGGATATCGCCTTAAGCACTTCCGGCATTGCTGAAGCCAAGCATGCAGGGCAACTTCTTAAGGCTCGCGGGGTCACGTTTGACCTTTGCTTTACGTCGTATCTCACTCGTGCCATCGAAACTCTGGAAATTGTACTCGATACCATGAAGGGAGCACATATCCCGATTCTCAAAGATTGGCGTTTAAATGAACGCCACTACGGAGCCCTCCAGGGTTTAACGTGGTGGGAGGCCGCAAGGAAATATGGGACAAAACAGGTTTTGGCTTGGCAAAGAAATTTTGACGCCCCACCCCCATCCGTCGAAGTCACAGATACACGTTTCCCAGGAAATGATCCACTCTATGCACATCTTTCCCCAGCTAATCTGCCTCAAAGTGAAAGCCTCAAAGACACGCTTGCACGTCTTCTCCCCTTCTGGCACGATGTCGCTATACCCGAATTAACCCAGGGAAAGCATATTCTTGTTGTCGCACATCATAATAGTCTCCGCGGGTTGATGATGCTCCTGGATAACATCAGCGACACTGACATTGCGAACGTTCGCATCCGCACCGGCGACCCAATACTGTATCAACTGAACGAAGAGATTCTTCCCATGAGTCGAGAAAGTCTTCGGCCGCGCTCCACATTCAGTCAATTAGCTCAGAAAATAGTCGGACGTTGCATTCAATGTCTGGCACGGTAGGAAGCAGGCATGACCTATTTGGATTTCCAACGCATCTCAGCAATTAATCCACGGCAATTCCAACAAGAAAAGCCCTATCCCTGGATCAATCCTTCAGGCTTCCTTACAACAGAAGGACATGAAGAACTCCTTGCAACCCTTCCAGATGTCTCTCTGTTTCAACGGCGCTTTGGAGTCACACGGGCCCATGGTCAACCCAGTCATGATCGTTTTACGCTTGAATACCAGAATGATCTACCCCTAGCCCCAGCCTGGAAAGCCTTCATTACTGAAATTTATGGGAACGAATATCAGAATTTTCTCCACCGTTTATTCAAAATCAATTCGTTAGAATTGACACTTCATTGGCATTACACTCCCAATGGCTGTTCCGTTTCACCCCATTGCGATGCGAAACATAAACTTGGATCTCATATTTTCTACCTCAACACCGAACAGGACTGGAAAGAACATTGGGGTGGGGAAACGGTTATACTTGATGATGAAGGGAAATTTTCTAGAAAATCAGCACCAACATTTGAAGATTTCACAGAAGCCACGACTTCCAAGGCTATAGGTAATTATAGTTTATTGTTTGCTCGAAAAGGAAATTCCTGGCATGGAGTGAGAGAAATTCAATGCCCAACCAACTATATGCGAAAAGTGTTTATTGTGGTGATCAATCGCTTCACGATGTTTGATCGCATACAGCGAGTTTTCGGGAAATCGACTAAAGAATACTAGCCCATGTAATAGCCCTTCCACTCATCGCAGATAATACGTCCATCACGATATCGATTTTTCCCTTCCACCGCACACATAGTCATCTTCAACGATCTGGCACCTCGAATAATGGCTAACAATGGAAAACGGTCCCGGGTAGCTCTAATTTTCGTCTCCGTGCTCTTCACTCTCATCGGAGGCGAACTCATCCTGCGTGTCATATCTCATTCAGATATGGATGGGAATATGTATGTCGCTGATCGACGAGTACGCCCCTTCCAGTTCCCGATCAAAAGCCTCGAAAAGAAACTTGAGACCTACGTGGAAAAAGGAACGAGTTACACCCGCTATGATCCTGACCTTGGTTGGGCCGTACGCCCAAGCAGTCAATCTGAAAATGGGCTGTATTTTTCAAACAGTGCCGGAGTTCGGACGTCGTCTTCTCGTCAAGAAACGCCCGTGGAGCCATTACCGGGAACATTACGCATAGCAATTTTTGGAGACTCATTTACCCACGGAGATGATGTTCCGTATGAAGAGAGCTGGGGTGCGGTGCTTGAAAAAAGCATGAATGAACATGGCCATCGCACAGAAGTCATTAATCTCGGAGGTCAAGGATACGCCATTGACCAAGCCTTTCTTCGCTGGAGAAAACATGGGAAACCTTTGCACCCTCACTTGGTGCTTTTTGGTTTTCAAAATTCCAACGTCAAGAGAAGCATGAATCTGATACGACTGTTATACAGCCCAAGCACCGGAATTATCTTTTCCAAGCCACGGTTTATTTTCAAGAATGATGCAATACAACTCATTAACGTCCCAACCGCTCCACCCAAAAACCTCATTTCTATTTTCAAGAATTTCGAAAATTGGGAGATTCGGGACAATGAATTCTTTTACTTGAAGAGCAACTATGAGGATAGCCCGATTTATCAGAGTCGCCTTGCTTCATTCATCATTACGGGTGTGGCAACAAAATTCTCGTCCAGAAGAAAAGGGTACGATTTTTTTGCCCGCGACTCAATGTCTCGAAAGATCGTTTGGCGCATCATTGAACAGTTCAAGCGAGAGGTTGAGAAAGAAGGAGGACGCTTCATGATTGTCCATCTTCCAACAAAGAAACCCATCAAACGGCTTCAAAATGGACGCGATTTGAAATATCACAATCTCTTAGAAGACTTACAAGCGAACTTTGAACTGATAGACCCATCGCCAGAACTCATCCACCACGTTAACGTTTCTTCCTTTGATGATTTATTTTCTGACCGGAGCAGCCACTATTCCAAAGTGGGGAATCAGGTGATTGGAGAAGTTGTGGCAAAAACACTACTCTCACCTAAGTGAACATTTTGGGGAACGATTCTTTTCTGCCTCTCTGCCATAATGTTGCCCTATTTTAAATTATGAAATCTACACAACATGTTTGGATTGTGAATCTCAACCACAAAATTATTCTATGTGTGGAATAGCCGGATTTTTAGACCATTCTCCAAACGGGGTTTCGTATAATTTATCCGAAGTTGCGACCGACATGGCCAAAACCATGGAGTTTCGCGGACCAGATCACGAAGGGGTGTGGGCCGACAAACGAAATGGCCTTGCCCTTTCCCACCGTCGCCTGGCTGTCATCGACCTCTCTCCAAGCGGCCACCAACCCATGTTTTCCACAGATCAGCGATATGTCATCGTGTACAATGGCGAAATCTACAATTTCCTTGAGCTCAAGAAAACATTAGGAGATAGGGGTCATACCTTTTCCGGGACCAATGATACCGAGGTGTTATTAAAAGCATGTGAGGTCTGGGGCGTACAAGAAGCCATGACACAATGTATTGGAATGTTTGCCTTTGGACTCTGGGACCGTAAAGAAAAAATTCTGACCTTGGGCCGTGATCGTTTGGGGATCAAACCACTCTACTGGGCAAATTTCGAAAAACTCTTCCTCTTCGGCTCAGAGCTCAAAGCACTCCGAGCCCATCCACGATTCAATCCATCTCTCAATCTCAGTACCCTCGCCACCTATTTACGTTTCGGATACATCCCCGCGCCACACAGTATTTACAACAACGTATTTAAGCTGGAACCAGGATGCCTACTGACCCTTAGGCCAGGGCAACAACCATTGGTTGAGAAATATTGGGACCTACGAGATCTGGCAGTTCAAAATATACGCAAACCATGGTGTTTCGATGAACAAGAAACCCTCAACCAACTGGACCATGTGCTTGGAGAGGCCGTGAGACAGCGCTTGATGGCTGATGTCCCTCTAGGGGCTTTTCTCTCAGGCGGAATTGATTCTTCAACTGTTGTCGCCTTAATGCAAAAATATAGTGATCAGCCTGTTCGAACATTCACCATTGGCTTTCAGGAAGCCGCTACCGATGAATCTGTCCATGCAAAAAAAATTGCCACCTATTTAGGGACCAATCATCAGGAATATATCATCGAACCTCATCATATTTTTCACCATTTGCCACAACTCGCTGATTGGTATGATGAACCGTTTGCAGACGTTTCCCAGCTTCCGACCTTCTTCGTATCGAAAATGACGAGACAGGAAGTCACAGTTGCCCTCTCAGGTGACGGGGGAGATGAACTTTTTGCTGGATACAACCGTTATTTCAAACTGTCACAACGCTTGAATCAATTCGAAAAAGTCCCTCCCGTCCTACGCCCGCTTCTTTCAACTCTTGCGGGGATTCCCCCATTATTCCTTGATTCTTCACTAGCATATCTTCCACCAAAGTTAGTCAAGCAGATCAAAAAAATGCGGACTTTTTCACAAACATTGGGAAGTAATGGAAGAGAAGACCAGTATCTCCGACTCATTAGTCGATGGCAAAATCCTTTAGAGCTTCTACCTGATGCCACAGAAGAATCCCTCAGTATCCATTCAGACCGGACTCTCACCAAAGACTTCAAAGACCCCATCACTCACATGCAATACTGCGACATGATGACTCATCTTCCTGACGACATCTTGGCTAAAGTCGACAGAGCAAGTATGGCGGTGAGTCTAGAGGTGAGAGTCCCAATTCTCGATCACCGCGTTGTGGAGTTTGCATGGTCTTTGCCGAACCATATGAAAATACGCGATGGACAAAGTAAATGGTTACTGCGCCAACTTCTCTACAAATACGCCCCTGCTGATCTCTTCGAAAGACCCAAAATGGGATTTGGTATACCTATAGGGCAATGGCTTCGGGGGCCCTTACGAGAATGGGCCGAAGATCTTCTCTCAGAACACGCACTGAAAAAAAACGGCCTATTCAATCCGGTCCCTATCAGAAAAAAATGGCAAGAGCATCTTTCCCTCACTCACGATAGGACCCGTTCCCTGTGGACAATCCTCATGTTTCAGACCTGGCATGATCGTTGGATGTAAAGCAATAATTTTTAGTGAGGCATGCTTCCTGCGTGCTCGTGGATCCTCAAACTCACCTGGAGGAAAAAAATGAAGCCTTGGCTTGGAGGCTCAAGATGATTCTATGATTCAGGACCTACGGTGGGTGACGAAACTGCTCAAACAAAGTCGAATCGATAACTTTCCAATCGTGTTCTAGAAAGGCTCGTTTCATCCATTTGGCTAGGAAACACAATTCCACAAAGCTGAAATATGTCTGAAAATCTGGTGCCCCTTGCTCAGCAAGTGAGGAAAAAAA
>QIMB01000341.1 GCA_003233615.1 Nitrospirota bacterium | reverse complement strand
ATCAATCATGATTGGCCTCTTGCTCTTGCGAATGGTATCACCTTGGTGTTGACGGGATGGATCCTGCTGCTAAAAATCCGCTTTGGGTAATTTGTTTTTAGAATTGTGATCTGGTGATGGGTTCTGTCTCATGTCTCTCTTTCTGTTTTGTGAATTCTGAATTTACGCTACACGTTAATTCGTTGCTCTAGAAGGGATGTTCTGTGGTACGGTTAGAGATTCAGTTTTCTTTGTATTCACGGGCGTATGAAGAGTGAATCATTCATAGAGGACGTTTTGTATGGAAGCGAATGAAAAGATCGTCAAGGCCAAACAAAAAATGGCGCAGCATCGGCGAGAGTTTTCGTGTCGAGAAGTGGATGAAGTTCAAGATGAACGACTTCCTGAAGGGCAACACCTGGTGAATAATTTTCCAGTGTTGGACTTAGGATTCAAACCGAAAATCGATTTAGCAGAATGGACCTTAACGATAGATGGCCATGTAGACAATCCGGTGACCTGGACCTGGGAAGACTTTCAAGCGCAACCTGTGTCGCAGGTTCATGCAGACTTCCATTGCGTGACGACGTGGAGCATGTTGGACAATGATTGGACCGGGGTGAAATTTCAACATGTCTTAGAGGTTGTACGGCCACATGCTTCTGCCAAATTTATTTTATTTGAATCGTATGATGATTACACAACGAATTTGCCGTTAGAGGTGTGTGACGACGATGATGTGTTATTGGCCACGTATTGGAGGGATCGCCCGTTGAGCAAAGATCATGGCGGACCTGTACGTATGATTGTGCCGAAACGCTATGCCTGGAAAGGGGCAAAGTGGATAAAGAAAATTACGTTCTTAGAGCGCGATCAGAAGGGGTTTTGGGAAGTGCGCGGGTATTCGAACACGGCCCTGCCTTGGAAAAATGATCGATATGGATAGGAGTCTGTTTGGCTTAGGGAATCGAGAGCGAAAAAGCGGCTGAGCGAGATTCAATGTTGACGATGTTGCCGGTTCATAGTGGGAGTATGGGCCAAGAAATCGGCGGAATATAAACCGCGTAGACACTTTTGTAGCCGATCCTTCCTACGTCAGATAGATCCCTAAGTTCAGCCCCTTTCGATGTTCTTGAATTTTTCAGCATACCCCGCCCCTCAATTATTGTTCTTTATGAATCAGAGACGAGTCTAGCCAATTGATTTTTCTTTGAGGTTTTCGTTCGTCGTGGTCGCAGGGGACAGGACCTGGTCAGGAATATTTATTCGCTGGTGATTCTTTAAGAAAGAGTCTGAGGTGATGCTTCCTTGCCACAATTCTTTATTACTGGGTAGGATATAGGAACAGAAAGATGTTGATGTACATTGAAACAGGATGGTGCTGAATGCGAATCAGTCGTCGAGTCTGGTATCGGGTGAAATACACCGTTTTCTTGATGGTGGCTTGGTCACTGTCGGTGAATGTCGCACTGGCTCAAGATCTGGAGTCCTTTGAACAACGTGTGACGCAGCATACATTGAAAAATGGGTGGACGTTTATTCTCGTTGAACGTTCTGTGGCTCCCGTGTTCTCCTTCATCACGCGAGTGAATGTGGGGTCTGCGCAGGAAGGAGCGGGACAAACAGGCTTGGCTCATATGTTTGAGCATATGGCGTTTAAGGGAACGCCTCGAATAGGGACTCGTGACTATCCAGCGGAAAAAAAGGCATTGGTGGCCTTGGAAGAAGCCTATCAAGCCTATCAAACGGAAAAATTGTCTAGGAAGCCTGATGCTGACACGGTGCAATCATTATATGAGGTATTTAAGCAACGACAAGAAGACGCGGCTCAATATGTCATCAAAAATGAATTTGGCGATATTATTGAGCGAGAAGGTGGCGTTGCGCTCAATGCCTTTACCGGCGCCGATGTGACGGGCTATTTTTATTCCTTGCCGTCGAATAAAGTTGAACTATTTGCATATTTAGAATCTGAACGATTCCTAGAGCCGGTCTTTCGTGAGTTTTATGAAGAGCGGGCTGTTGTGATGGAAGAGCGTCGCTTGCGAACCGAGAGCCAGCCTTTTGGACGGTTGCTGGAGCAATTTGTGTCTACCGCATTTATGGCTCATCCGTATCACCATCCGGTCATTGGGTATGCGAGTGATATTCAATCCTATACGATGACGGATGCAAAGCTGTTTTATAAGGCACAATATGTGCCCGCGAATATGGTGACGGCCATCGTGGGGGATATTCAGGCTAAGAAGGTTATTCCCCTCTTGGAGAAATATTTCGGGCGCATTCCAGCTGGTTCACTGCCTCCACCCATTCGTACCGTAGAGCCAGTATCCATTTCGGAAAAGATCGTCATTCTCAAAGATCCGTCACAACCACTCTATCTGGAAGGCTATCATAAGCCGGCCGCAACGCATGATGATCAACCAGTGTATGATGCCATTGACGATATTTTAACGAATGGACGAACCTCGCGGTTGTTTCGTTCCTTGGTTCGAGATAAGCAGATTGCGGTGTCGGTCGGGGCGTATGGTGCATACCCTGGTGATAAATATCCTCATGTCTGGTTGGCGTATGGAGTGCCTGGTCGAGGAGTGTCCAATCAAACGGTTCAGCAAGCCCTCCGAGAAGAATTCGACAAACTGAAAACACACGATGTTTCTGATGAGGAATTAGCACGTTTTCGTACTCGCGCCAAAGCCGGTCTTTTGCGTGCCTTAAACAATAATTTAGGGTTGGCCATGCATATGACGGATTATCACATGTTGTTTGGGGATTGGCGTGAGCTGTTTCGTTATATTCATCGTTTTGATCATGTGACGAAAGAGGATATCCGACGTGTGGCTCAAGCGTTGTTCCAACCCACGAATCGAGTTGTCGGAATGATTGAAACGGAGACGCCTCCTGGTGTTGCGATACCGACCTCTGCTTCAGCAGGGGAGGGCCAGTCATGATGGGAAGAAGGGAATCTACGAGAATGAGCATCAAGCCAATCTTGTGTCTGAGTTGTGTCTTGCCTTTGCTCCTCTTGGGCATGTCGATGCCGGTCGTAGCCCAGGTCACGCATGTGGACGAATTGCAGTTTCCCCCATTGCCAGCATTAGTGATTCCGGAACCCGAGCGGGTGGTGCTGGAGAACGGGATGGTCGTGTTATTGATGGAAGATCATGAGTTGCCACTGGTGAGTCTTACTGCGTTCATCCGTACTGGGGCACGATTAGAACCGCTCGATAAAATTGGGCTTGCTTCCCTCGCAGGAACGGTATTACGGACGGGCGGCACGACAAAGCAATCTGGAGATGAACTCGATGAATTGCTAGAAGGCAAAGCCGCGATGATTGAAACGTCCATCGGCGGGAGCGCCGGGAGAGCGTCCATGAGCTGTTTAACGGAAGATTTCCCTGCCATGCTGGAGGTCTTTGGCGATATCTTGCGTACTCCGGCTTTTGCGCCTGAAAAACTGAAGATAGCGAAGAATCAAATGATGGCAAGTATAGCCCGTCAAAACGATGATCCGGGTGGAATTGTCTCGCGAGAATTTAGAAAATTAGTCTATGGGAATGCGTCACCGTATACGTGGGTGCCGACGTATGCCACAGTTGTATCTATTTCACAACAAGATCTGGTTACGTGGCATCACACCTATTATCATCCGAATCGCATCATCCTAGGGCTTGTTGGAGATTTCCAGAAAGACCAAGCCGTGACCTTGCTGAAGAAGATCTTTGGGGATTGGCAACAAGGGCCGGAGGCGAAAGATGCTGAGACGTTTATTCAAGAAAAAAGCTCTGCTGGAGTCTTTTATGTCGAAAAAAATGATATGACTCAAGCGAAAATTGCCATGGGGCATCAAGGGATTCGACGTGACCATCCTGATTATTATTCCTTGGTCATCGTCAATCAAATACTTTCAGGTTCGTTCGGAGCTCGTTTGTTTTCGAACATCCGTTCAAAACAAGGGTTAGCGTATGACGTCCATGGCGGTGTTGGTCTCCAATGGGATCATCCAGGTATGGCCATTCTTTCCATGTCGACTAAAACGCAAACCACAGGAAAAGGGATTGATGCGCTCATTGCGGAATCCAAAAAAATGGTCTCGGATCCGCCGACGGAAGATGAGGTGGCGAATGCGAAAGCCAGCATTCTTAATTCGTTTGTGTTTTCTGTCGATTCACCTTCGAAGGTGTTGGGCAAATATTTGACCTATGAATACTATCGCTATCCTTCGACATGGTTGAAAGACTTTAGAAAAGGGATTGAACAGGTCACGGTCGCACAAGTTCGTGCTGCGGCTAAACGGCATTTGCGCCCTCAGGATTTTGCGATCTTAATCGTGGGTCCACGAGAAGGGACAAGGCCTGCGCTCACTCGATACCAGAATATCCAGGAATTAGATATAGAGATTCCCGATCCTCCTAAGGGAACATGATCATTCACCCAAGTCCCTCTCATGTGAGTTTTCATTCAATATTCAATACATCAGAAGGTGAAGCATGACACATTCAATCCTGAGAGGTAGGTTTCATTGGCCGTTTTTATGTGTGCTCCTTGGCAGTGTGTTGCTTGGAGGATGTCAGACCAATCCGTATACCGGTCGTTCACAACTGGTGATGGTCTCAGCTGATCAAATGAATCAGATGGGAGCGTCGCAATACACGCAAATGTTGGAGGATCCAAAGGTGGTTCTTTCCAAAGATCCGAAGGAGATTGATCCTGTTAAGCGCGTTGCTGCTCGTATTATAGAAGCGGCCAAGCGTTCAAAATATCGTGAAGCTGCGAAGTCTTTTGATTGGGAAGTCACGGTCATCAAAGATGATAACATGAAGAATGCGTGGGCCTTGCCTGGAGGGAAAATTGCCGTCTATACAGGAATTTTCCCCATGGCAAAGGATGAGGCTGGTTTAGCAGCCATTATGGGGCATGAAGTGATTCATGCCTTAGCACAGCATGGTGGAGAGCGGATGAGCCATGGCGTGATAGCGAAAGCGGGTTTGACGGTGAGCAATATCGGCCTGGCTATCCTTGGAGTCGACCCCACCCTCAATCAGTTAGCGATGCAAGCGTTGGGAGCCGGAGCACAAGGATTGGTTCTCTTGCCGTTTAGCCGAAAGCATGAATCAGAAGCCGACTATGTGGGTGTCTTGCTTGCGGCTGATGCGGGATATGACCCACGTGAGGCGATCCATATCTGGGAGCGCATGGCAGCAGCCTCAGGTGGGGCTCCGCCTGAATTTATGTCGACCCATCCTTCCCATGAAACGCGCATTGTAGATCTTCAGGGGTGGATGCCCGAAGCGTTGACTATCTATCAACGTGCTCCAAAGGCATCGGTGCAGGTACTTCCAATTATCACTCCTCCTCCTGCACCCCAACAATAGTGGAGCTCGTAATCGTTAGAAAATAGCACTTCTTTTCTTCTACCTCTGGTATATCCGGTCGTAGACGAGATTATTCCTGCCTCGTGTGTCTTGAAAGTATGAAGAAACTCACTGTTTGCGCTTTCTGGTTCTTGAGTTGTGTATTCTTAAGTGGGTGCGGGCCGAGTGAAACTATTGTCGAGATTGCGCTACATCCGACGAAGGCCAATATGATATACATGGCTACGAATGACTATATTTATAAAACGCGTGATGGAGGGATGCATTGGGAAAATATGTCGGCAGGTATGACTCATTCGCGCGTGATCGCTTTGGCGATCGATCCATTATTCCCGGCAAATATTATAGCGGGGACAAAGGGAGATGCAGTCTATAAAAGCTATGATGGGGGACAACGGTGGGTGTCACAGCGAACAGGTCTCCATCAGGTCACAATTTCATCGGTGGTTCATCAAGTCGTGTTTTCTCCTGGATCCAGTAGTCATGTCTTTGCGGCAACCTCATTAGGTGTGTTCGAATCGAATGATGGCGGGAAGACATGGGGTAAGCGTATAGAGGGGATGAAAGAAGTGCTCATGGTCATTTCTTTAGCGATTGATCCCTGGCAACCTCAAACACTCTACGCTGGAACAAGTGGGGGTGTGTATAAGTCTGTGGATGGTGCAGAGACATGGAAGGAAATCAATGCTGGGTTAGTGGAGGAAGATGTGTTGAAATCCTCACGAGCGTTCGGGGTCACACGCATAAAGGTTGATCCCTTTAATCCCGATAACGTATATACTGCGAGTCTGGTGGGGCTGTATCAGACGAGAAATGGTGGGGAGTCGTGGGTGCGCATTGGGGAGTCATTGCCTGATCATATGTTGAGTGAGTTACTCCTTGATCCTCAACAGGTTGGTGTGTTGTACGTGGGACATCGGGAAGGTGTCTCAAGAAGTGAGGATGGTGGGATAACGTGGGAGACGAGAAATCACGGCTTAACCAATGTAAACATTCGTGCGCTGGCGATAAGCGCGATTGATTCTCGCATTCTTTATGCAGGAACAAATGGGAAGGGGATTTTTTATAGTAATGATAGTGGGTTGTCGTGGAAAACGGTTCCACTGACTGTTGGTGGGTCAGTATCATAAATGATGAATGATTTGAAATGTTCAGGCCAGATGATTAAGATTCTGATTACGTTGCATTCCTCGCAGACATGTATATGATTTTTTTATAGAAAGGGTGGTGCTGTGGCTTTTTGGGATTCAAAACAAGGACGTACTCGCGCTGATGCCCTCTGTTCCTTTTGCGGGAAAACCAAAAGTGGAGCGACAAATTTAATTCAAGCTCCCGCGAAGCAACTGTGTATGGAATGCCAAGCCCCGGGTTCCGTGTTGATCTGTGCGGATTGCGTCCAGCAATGCTCTAAATTTTTATCGGGCAATCCCAGTGAAGTCCAGCCGTCGGTAGATCTGCCTTCTGATCCTTTACCAACGCCGCCTGAACTGAAAGCCATTCTTGACCAATATGTGATTGGGCAGGACCGGGCGAAAAAGATTCTTTCCGTGTCTGTGCATAATCACTATAAGCGAGTATTTAGTGGTAAAGATGTGCCGGATGTGGAATTGGAAAAGGGTAATGTGATGTTGATTGGTCCAACAGGAACCGGCAAGACACTCTTAGCCAAGACATTGGCCAAAGTTCTGCAGGTTCCATTTGCTATTGCGGATGCCACGACTGTCACGGAAGCGGGATATGTTGGTGAAGATGTCGAAAACGTCGTCTTGAAGTTATTGCAAGCCTGTGATTTTAACATTGCTCGTGCCCAAGTAGGGATTATTTATATCGATGAAATCGATAAAATCAGCCGAAAATCAGAAAGCTCATCCATTACACGAGATGTCTCTGGAGAAGGAGTCCAACAGGCCTTATTGAAGTTGGTTGAAGGCACGCTGTGCAATGTTCCGCCAAAAGGTGGTCGAAAGCATCCAGAGCAAGAGTTCCTCCGCGTTGATACCACCAACATCCTGTTCATTTGTGGTGGTGCGTTTGTCGGCGTGGAAGATATTATTGCGCAACGAACGAATCAAAAGCGTGTAGGATTTGGGGCCGGGTCGTCGCATGGACAATTAACAAATTCAGCGGAGTTAATGCGTCAGCTTCGTCCTGAGGATTTATTGAAATATGGGTTAATTCCTGAATTTGTTGGCCGGTTTCCCGTCTTAGCCTCTTTGAGTGACTTGCGAGTTGAAGATTTAGTTCGTGTGCTGCAAGAACCCAAAAATGCGTTGCTGAAACAATATCAAGCGTTATTCCATTTAGATGGGGTAGAGCTAGAATTCACGCCCAAGGCCATTCAAGCCATTGCGGTACGCGCATCCTCCATGAAGACGGGAGCACGAGGTCTTCGAGCAATCTTAGAGGATGCGATGCTCGATCTTATGTATGATGTTCCCGCATTAAAACATGTGAGGCAGGTGGTAATTACGGAAAGTGTCATTGAGGGCGCAGGTATGCCTGAATTGATCTATGAGAGAAAAGGCGCGTGATCTCCACTAAGATGTTGCATTCTACATGATTCTGGCTTATGCTATCGAAGAAAGATGTTCATCACGAAGTCTGGGCCGCGTGATGAATGGATCAGGTGAAGAGGCCCTTCACTGATGTTGTTTTGCCCATGTATCCATAGGGAATCTGAGTTGGAAGTTAGTCCTACGTCGCCTCCTGTTTCGCGTTTTCGGGCCGTGCCTTCTCTTCTCATCTCTTCAATTCATGCAAAACAAGATCGCTTTTAGAAGGAGAGACCCCGATGGGTTCAAAGATTTATGTAGGTGGTTTGCCCTATTCCACAACTGAGCAAGAATTGTCTGACTTGTTTGGGCAGCACGGGAGCGTGCAATCAGCAAAAGTGATTACCGACAAGTACACAGGGCAATCGCGAGGGTTTGGTTTCGTGGAAATGGGATCGGATGAGGAAGCATCGGCAGCGATTGGCGCTCTGAATGAGACTGAGTTGGGGGGACGTACCCTGACTGTCAATGAAGCCAAGCCTCAAGCCCCACGTACCGGCGGCGGCGGTGGTGGAGGAGGCTACGGCGGCGGGGGCGGCAACCGTGGCGGCGGGGGTGGTGGTCGCTGGTAATAGACTATTAACTAACGACATGGAGTGCTCGTGAGCGGGGAATCTGGAAGACAGATTCCCCGCTTTTTTTTGAACTTGGGTAACCAGACCGAAACATTGTAGAATGTCGTTTCAATTAAGAGAATATTGGGCAAATCCAATAGTCCCTCATGTTGAGAAAAGTGAGAAATGAGGAGTTAGGAGGAAGGAGAATGGAAAATGATCAGGATGAACGATAGAGTGTTCTGCTGTCTTGCTTCACAGGTTTGACTGCTCCCTTTTCTTCCTTCGTACACATTTGCACAGAATGGACATACGTTATGAGCGATCATCTTTCTCCTGTCCCCCAGCCTGATTCAGGAAAACCAGGAGCCTCTTCTCGTCAGAATCAGCGAGTCTCGGATCTTTCGTCTCTTGAGCTTATCGATCAATGTTTGGCGTCATTGCCGGAAGGGGATGAACGGATTGCTCTTCTCTATCAATTGCGACATCGATTCATTGAGATGAGCACCGCAGTACAACAGCATGAATCCGAACGATCCAAGATGCAGTCAGTCATCGAAAAATTGACCGCTCCGGCTAATCGAATCGGGACGTTGATTGGTCTTCCTGAAGATGGGGTGGCCAGGATCATGGTCGGCGGCGCTGAGTATTACGCGAATGTTGACCTGCAACTCGAAGGTGATGTGCCGAAAATTGGACACCAGATTCTCGTTAATGAAGCCTATGTCGTTATTCGCTCGCTTGGGTATGATCGGAGTGGTCCCATTGTGAAAATTCGCGAGGTGATGAAAGAAGGACGCCTGCGTATTGATCAGGAAGCCGGGAGGCAGGGTATTCTCATTCAACGAGCGGATGATCTCGTGAATGTGGATTTGAAGGTGGGTGATGAGGTTCGTTTAGATCCAACCCATCGGATTGCCATTGAACGATTGGACAATGCACAGGCGCAATCGCATCTGTTAGCGGAGTTGCCGACCGTGCGGTGGAAACATATAGGAGGACAGCAGGAAGCCATTGAATCGATTCGCCGTTCAATTGAATATCCACTGCTTCATACGGAACTGTTTTCTAAGTACCAATTCCAGCAACCGAAGGGGTTTTTATTGTATGGGCCTCCAGGGTGTGGGAAAACATTAATTGGCCAAGCGACCGCTGCAAGCTTAGGTGAAATTTTGGCAAAAGACGGTGAGTCGGCCATCTTGGGTGGTGAGAGTCTAACACAAGATTCGTCTTCCAAGCTTCCGGCCATCAATGGTGGAGTTTTTCTGCACGTCAAAGGTCCAGAAGTCTTGAATATGTGGGTGGGGGAGTCGGAACGAATCATTCGGGATTTATTCCTCCAGGCTCGTCAGCAACGGCAGGCTGGGAAGCTACCATTTATTTTCATTGATGAAGCCGAATCCATATTAGGGACCAGACGTGCCGTGCGTTCCTACAATGTGTCGAATACACTGGTTCCGATGTTTTGCGCTGAACTGGATGGCATTGAAAGTCTTTCCCAGGTCGTGGTGATACTGGCTTCGAACCGACCGGATATGATTGATCCTGCGGTCCTGCGGTCTGGAAGAATTGATCGAAAAATAAAAGTTGGTCGACCTGGACGACATGATGTTGGCGAAATTCTACGGGTCTATTTAACGGTTGACCTTCCGTACGCCATAACTGTAACGGATGGCACAGACGATACGGCAATGGTGTCGAAAATTATTGACGGATTGGTAGAGAATTTATTTCAGTCGAGTCAGGAGAATCGTGTGTTAGCCATCCGGCTTCGCAATGGACGGCGCGAAATTCTCTATCGCCGAGATGTATTAAGTGGAGCCGTGTTAGCAGGAATAGTGAGGAGAGCAAAAGAACGGGCTATTGAGCGGGATATTCAGGCTGGCAAGCAGGAATCTACGGGTTTGACCCTGGAGGATTTACTCATTGCCACGAATCAAGAATTCAAAGAGAGTGAAATTTTCCCGCCAGATGATTCGGCTGAGGAATGGCTGAAGCTCTTGGATTATCACCCTGACCAGGTGGTTGGCGTGTCTTCATTAAAACCTGGCAAGGATGGAGAAGAAAAGCGGATTTCTCAAATTATCTAACTGCTCCATCGTGAGGAAACTGTTTCTCACGGAGTATGTTGTCTTGAAAGCCTTGATTCTATGAATCCCATTCGCCTTTTTGGCATAGAGACCGAGTACGGAATTGCGCGGGAAGATTGGGAGACTGCTGACCCCGTGGTGGAATCCATGGAACTCGTTCGAGCCTATGTAGATGGCCAATTTACTCGCCGTTGGGATTATCGTGGTGAACATCCCCATGAAGATCAACGGGGATTTCGTGTGACCGAGTTGGCCCAAGACAAAGAAGAAGATCTTTTCGCCGAGCAAGATGCTCATCGACCATTTTCCTTTCATGACATGAAAAGTGATTTGGTCTTGCCCAACGGGGCACGATTTTATAACGATCATACTCATCCTGAATACTCCACACCGGAATGCCGATCGATTAAAGACATCGTGGCGCATGACCGGGCTGGCGAGCGCATACTTTGGGTTGCCGCACAACGCCGGAATGAAGTGCTGGGTGGACGGGTGATTCAGCTCTATAAAAATAATACCGACTTTCATGGGCATAGTTACGGCTGCCACGATAATTATTTGGTCTCCAGGACCATTCCATTTGAGAGTCTGGTTCGTGGCCTCTTACCATTTTTAGTGAGTCGACAATTGATTGCCGGCGCTGGCAAGGTTGGGCGCGAGGCGCAGGAACAAGGGTTTACCCCTGGCGGGTTTCAAATATCGCAACGAGCGGACTTTATGGAAACTGACTTAAGCGTGGATACGATGCACAATCGCAGACGAACCGCATGCGAATCGTGAACGTTTTCGACGTCTTCATCTCATCCTCGGTGACGCCAATATGTGCGAATATGCTACGGCCCTAAAGATCGGGACCACACGAGTCGTGTTGGATATGATTGCGGAAGGATTTGTCCCGTCGTGTAATTTGGAGTCTCCTGTTCAGGCGATTCAGGTCTTGTCTCAAGATCCTGACTTAAAGGCGGTCGTCAGTCGACAACAGGGCGGGACCATTTCAGGGTTGGACATCCAACGAGAATATGTACAGCAGGCGCGGAAGGTGTTAACGAATATTGATGACGAGACATTTTGGATTCTTCAGGAATGGGAGCAGGTCATTCAGCATTTAGAACAGGACCCGTTGCAATTGATCGGGAAAATAGATTGGGTGACCAAACGATGGTTGCTTGATACGTTTGTGCAAGATGAAGGGTTAGAATGGGATGATCCATGGTTGGCCAGTTTGGACTTGGAATACCATAATCTTGATCCCGAAAGGGGTCTCTTTTTCGGGCTAGAAGCTGAGGGACGGACAACTCCCGTGGCTCAGGATGCTGAAATTCAGGCAGCGATGAAAGACGGACCCCTGGATACTCGCGGTGGCCTGCGGGGCCTCTGTGTACAGCGATTTGGTGAAGACATTACGTCAATACAATGGGAAGGGGTGTATTTTCGTGGTCACAACGGTGGTCTGCATCTTGATTTGAATGATCATCTTGAGCCCCTATCCGTAGCTCACTGCCGATCGATCCTTGAAAATGCGGAGACTCCATTGCAAATCATGAAATCAATGACTGTCGAACAATAATGTAGGAGGAGGATAGAACAATGGAACGAATATATGAGTTGACACAAGGAATTGGGAGCCTTGATCGTAAACAGCAACCTATAGATCCAATCTCAAAACCATCAGGGCCTGGCGATCAAGAGTCTGGCCCGAAACGACCGGAAACAGGATCTCCATCGCGCGATAATTTGATGAAACGAATGCGGAAGGTCGATCCCAAACAAGCGGAAAAATATAAACAACGGACCGGGGAATAGATCGTATGAGACAACAAGGAGATTTCCTCCATGTTCTAAAAGAGCATGGTTATGGTTCTGAAACTATTATGCAGCCTGCCTTCGGTCAGTCGGTGATCAACCCTGCTGAATTGACAACTGGTACCACTGTCTTTGCCATGAAATATGCCGATGGCGTTCTTGTGGCAGGTGATCGGCGGGCAACGGCTGGCAATGTTGTCATGTATGACAGGACCGATAAGGTTTTGGAAATAGATCGATATTCCGTGATGGCCATTGCAGGGGTACCTGCGACGGCATTTGAAATGGCAAGGGTGTTAGAACATTCGTTTAAATATTATCGAAGAAGCCAATTGCAGGATTTAAGCTTTGAAGGGAAGTTGCGGGCTCTCTCGACCTTGTTGAAAAACAATGCACCAGCAGCCTTGGCAGGAACGGGAACGGTGGTGCCGGTGTTTGCGGGCTATGATGCTCTTGAAGGCTGTGGCAAGATCTTTTTCTACGATATTTTAGGCGCTGAATTTGAGGCTGTGGAATATGCCGTGTCCGGATCGGGGTCATCGACGATTCGCGGGATTTTATATTATATGAATCGGTGGGGAGATGGACCGGTGGCTGGTTTGAATGAAGAAGATGCGTTGATCTTTGTGCTTCGTCTCATGACGAGTGCCGCAGAGTTTGATTCTGCCACAGGGGGTGTTGATGCACAGGCTCAGTTGTATCCCATTGTGAAACGTGTATCGGCTGAAGGGGTGAGAACGATTCCCGCCGACCGTTTAAAAACGCTTTTTTCAGAAAAGGTGTTGAACCATGTATGAAGAACCCTACCGCTGGATAGAAGCCGTTGAGAATCGACGGAATTATCTCGATGATCAATTCATGCAGGGGAATCCGTTAATCGGTGTCTCGTTTGCACAAGGCATTCTCCTGCTGACCTTCAATCGAGGGACAGATAAAATCTATGAAATCTATGATCGTATTGCTTTAGGTGGGATGGGGCATCCGGCTGATCTGGAAAAATTACGATATACCATGTTAGATATGGCCCATGTTGAAGGGTTTCAACGGTCTCCCGCCGATGTGACGGCTGCGCGCCTGATGAAAAATGGGTTGGCGCCCGTCGTTAAACAAGCCTTTGAGGAAATTTATAAGGCGCCCTACATTATCAAAGTCTTGCTTGCCGAAGTTGGACCTACACAAGAACGAGATCGTCTATTCAGCATTAACTATGATGGCATGTTTGAAGAACAACGGGAATTTGTCGTGATGGCGGCTTCTTCTTCCATTCGCGAAATTCTTCTCAAAGAATGGAAGCCTCAAGGGCCTTCGTCTTCGTTGAAGGACGCGTTAGAGCTGAGTCTTCGTCTCTGGGGAATTGCCAGTGTCCTGCAAAGCGCAGCACCGTCGTCCGACACAGGTGAAGAAGATGTCAAGACTGACGTATTAGCACCATCATCATCCGAACCGACGATTCCTGATGATGAGGCGATTGCTTCCCGGATTCGCGAGACGCTGGCTCAAGAAACATTGGAATGTGTGTTGTTGGATCGAGAGACCGGGCGGATGGAAACCTATCGCACATTAAGCCAATCTGAACTTCAGCCATTGATCCCACAAGAGTTTGTCCCTGCTAAACAACAATAATCTCCGACATTCCTAAGCTCCCTCTCCATTCCAGGGAGAGGGTCGGGGTGAGAGTAAAGTCATCTAAACGGTACACGAGATATGGCCCAAAGCCAAAAATCAAAAAGAATAATTGGTGCAACGAATGCGTGGAGACCCTGCATATCCATTATAGGGCATAAACCTAAATCGTGTGTCTGTCACCCTCACCTCTTATCCTCTCCCTAATAGAGAGAGAGGAAGTTTTAAGAGCGCAGGCTTCTCTTCCTTGAACTATGAATTTTGTATGATCCAATAACGGGGTACACATATCCACCATGCACAATCGAATCTTCGGAATAGAAACTGAATATGGCCTGCTCATCAAGGCCGATGACCCCGAGGTGTCGCCGTCTTGGGTGGCCCGCCGCATCATCCAACATTTGTTTGGTCAGAAAAAACATGGCGTGATTGATTGGCATTATCGTGGACATGACGAACCTCCAGGTAATGGAGGGTTTTTGCTTAATGCGGGTCGGATGTATGTCGATATGGGGCATCTAGAATATGCTTCGCCAGAATGTCATTCTCTGTGGGACCTGGTAGCTGTTGACCGTGCCGGCGATTTGTTGTTGCAGGATTGCCTAGACGAGCTTGGGCTGGCCGACCAGGTGTCGATTATCAAAAACAATATTGATCATGAAACGGATGCTACATTTGGCTGCCATGAAAACTATCTCGTTACGCGGGACTTTCCCTTTAACTATCAAGGGTTGGGTCTGCTCATGCCCTTTCTGGTCACCCGTCAAGTCTTTACGGGTGCCGGACGAATCGGGATGGCGCGTACCATGGAAGGATGGATTGACGTAGATGATATTGAAGGACGGGGAGGCGACCGGGAACGATCTGCAGAGGAAAAACCTGTAATCTATCAAATTTCTCAACGACCGGATTACATCGTCAATGATTTCTTTGAATGGGTCCAGCATAACCGGGCCATTGTAAATACTCGAGACGAACCATTGGCTGATCCCGAACGATTTCGCAGATTACATTTGCTCATGGGCGATTCCAACATGGCAGAGGAGACCACGCTGTTAAAGATGGGAACGACCGGATTGGTATTGCAGCTCATCGAAGAAGGGCATGCCCCGCATGGATTGGATTTTGACGACCCCGTCCAGACCTTACGAGCCATCTCACGCGATCAGAAGCGAGAGTGGGTGGTCACTCTTTCAACAGGGAAACATCTCTCAGCGTTGGATATTCAAGAAGAGTTTTGGGAAGCCGCGTCCAAACACTATGCCGGGCAGGATGAAGAAACAGACTGGGTCTTGGCCCATTGGGAATCCGTGGTCAAAGATTTACGCAAAGGCTATCAAGCCGTCGTCGGCCGAGTCGATTGGGCATCCAAGCTCTGGCTGTTAGAGAACTTTCGGGAAGCTGAGAAATTAGAATGGGACGATCCCTGGTTGAAAAGTCTGGATTTGGAATACCACAATGTGAACCTTCAATCAGGCCTGTACCATGGTATGGCAGAAGAAGGTGATGCACCTCGTTTCACCACGAATGAATTAGTCGAGTTAGCAAAACATACCCCACCCCGAAACACCCGGGCATTTGGCCGATCAGAAATTATCAAGCATATCGTCAAGGAAGGGTGGGCAGATTTCCTTGAAAAAACGTCCGCGCACCATGATCCGCAACGCCCACCCTACGTCATCAATTGGTCAGTCCTACAGCTCCAAGGGAGTCCACCATTCGTCATGGCCGACCCTTTTCGCACCTACGTCCAAGAAAGCCGGGACTATTGCACTGAAAGGGCTTCTCGCCCCACCCTCAAATCACAGTCAAGCAACAACGACCTATAATCGAAAGGCTGTGAGAAAAGGAAGCCACGCTAGAGCAGTGTCCTGCAAATAACTGGACAAGTAGTATTATGTATCGTATGCTAAGGGATGGCAATTCCCTGCACACTGTCGACTTCCGAGCAGCAGCAACTGCAGCA
>QIMB01000257.1 GCA_003233615.1 Nitrospirota bacterium | reverse complement strand
ATGGATTGGCCGAACCAGTAACGAGAGAACACGTCAAAGAAAGAACCGAGCGATACTTCTGACAGGTCACAGCTCAAAAAGAATCGGCACAGTGGATTCCAGAAATGGGAACGACTGTGCGCTGATTGCTTTGCTGAGATGAGCCAAGTTTCTACATTCTCTTTATCTGGATTGTGATTGGGAAGAAGATTGTCTTCCCATTGTTTTTCAAGAAAATTGATCACATTCCAGCGATCTGGCCAGGAGAGGCCTTTGAAAAATGTAAATCGGATCAAGGGATGGAGCCACGTTAGACGTGAAAGTTTCGGAAGAGTAATGGGCTTTTTTCCTGTATTGCCAAATTCTAAAGACACAGATTGGAGCATCGGGATAGGCCATGCAAAGGACAATTCCTGCAAGAACGCCCACGTTGCATGGTAAAACCCATGAAGAACAAGAGGAAGGGAATCACATGTGCGAAGGGAAGGGAGAGAAGAGCTTTGCTGAATGAAATCTAGGGGCGCTCCTGAATGAGTTGTTGGTTCAACGTGGTGTTGTGTATCAACAATGCTGATGTGGAAGCCATACTGGAGCAGCCGATAGGCAGTCACTAGCCCTGTGAGATTGTTTCCGAGTATCAGGATATGGCGTGTCACATGGATGGCGCGAAATGTCGCGTGAACAATGACTTGGTCCAGATACCTGCGGCGATGCTCAAGCGTTGGAATGATGAGATGCGGGTTCGTGGACCAAAGACGGGATAATTCTTGGACTCAATTTTGTGGAGAATGGTGCTATAGACTCCCCGCATGATTTCCGCGACCACTAGGGCTTTCTGATCCGAAGGGGGAAGCGAACGAAGAATGTCATGGGCTTGTTGATAATACGATCGAGCCCGAGCACATTCGAATTTCATGAATTCGACCAGTGCGGGAGAGGACTCTTGGTTGAGCAGGGCTTGCACGGAATAGCCAAAGCGTTGAAAATCTTCTTGCGGAAGATAGACTCGGTCTTCCTGGGCATCGCTATACAGGTCGCGGAGCATGTTGGTTAACTGAAAGGCCAAGCCTAAATTGACGGCATAGTCTTCTGCGTGTGGCGATTGCGTCTTGAATATTTTGAGGCAAATTAACCCGACCACCGACGCTACGCGATAGCAGTAGGGGCGTAAGTCGGAAAACGTGGCATAGCGATTAATCGTTAAATCCATTTCGATGCCGGTGATTAATTCTTGGATCAACGACTCGGGTATATCGAATTCCTGGAGGTGTGCAGTGAGGCTGATTGTCACTGGGAGCGTGGGATGGCCTCTGTAGGCAGCAGAGACTTCTTGCCGCCATGTCGCTAAGACCTCTAACGGCTTGCTATCTGGTGGAGGATCGTCCACCGCGCTATCCATCATGCGACAGAGTGCATAAATCGTATACATAGCTTCTCGTCGGGGTCGAGGAAGAAAAAGGAAGGAGTAATAAAAATTACTTCCACTTTGTTTCGTGTAAGAGGTGCAGAATGCTTGAGCTTCCCTTGGTGTAAGAGGTTTCATGAATATCTGATTGAAAACAGAAGATACTGTAGTGTCTGTAAGGATGTATTGAATCGAGTACCATACACTACCAAGGATGATTCCACTGGTTCAATTATCCTGAAGACGGCAGTTGAGCGCGAAAAAGCTGTGCAAGCAATTGATGTGCATAGGAATTTTAAAAATTGCGTGGTCACCTTTTGGGTGATGAGTCAATTTTTAAAGTTCCTAGGTGCATCAAGGGGTTGTGCAGACTTTCGTGATCCAACTGCCGTTTTTAGGATTATAGAGACCAAAGGTGGTGTAGACGGAGGATTGCGTCAACTGAAACGATTATTTTGGAAGGATGAGAGATTCCTGGGAGGATATCTGACTGTTGTGTACGATACTTGGTAACGCATCGAGTGTTACAGACAGGCCATTAAGAAGGTTTTTTGAGCTTTTCTTCCGAAATCCATCCTGTTTTTCCCGATTGTGTTTTGACCTGATACACCCATCCTGTTATCTGATAACTACCATCTAGAATGGTCAAATGTTCTCCGGCGTGAACCATGGGACCAGGCTGAGAGTTCGCGGCGTCTCCGGCAAGCATGGTGTCTCTTGTATCTTCGGCAGGTTCGACGATTTGATCTTCACGAAAGAGTGGAGCGGTGATATCAGCTTGACTGTCGAGGCGCAAGGAAGGGTTGATGTTGTTCCTTGGCTCTATGGCAGCAGTTCGTGGTATTTGGGAAGATTGGTTTGTTAGCGCCCAATACGCGATGCCGCTGACGACGATGAGCAGCAAAATCCACAAAAGAGGACGACGGGATGGCGGCTTGGATTGGTTCAGGTCATCTTCTTCAAACCCTTCGTCAAATTCCAGATCCGCATCGGAATCTTGGGCGAACAGTATATTCCAACGTGAAGAGCTTTCTGGTGGAAATAGTGCATTCATTGTGGCAGTCATGACCCCGATCTCCTTTTCAAGGTAAGACGCAACGTGACCTATATCTGGTAGAGTCGTGTCTGTGTATGGGCATTAGTATCACGAAATGTCTAGCATAGAGCAAGATCAACACTTGGAACACTTTCTTAACACCCCTTCTAAGTCCTGTCAAATCTGAGGAGCACAAGTTTCTCTATTGTGTTGTGTGATAGCGGGACGATTGTGATGCACTTGCCATGTTGCGAGCGGTGAGAGAGAATCAAGGACGATTGGTCATTGTAGAAGGAGCTTGCCCATGAAATCCTACCGGGAAGAACTCTGGTTTCAGACGGAATCACGGCGTGAATATGTGAACATTACCGCACAAGTTGAACGTGCGATTCAGCAGAGTGGTATTCAGGAAGGAATGGTCTTGGTCAATGCCATGCATATCACGGCCAGCGTCTATATCAATGACGACGAAGTTGGTTTGTTACAAGATTATGAACGATTTCTTGAGCAGCTGGTCCCTCATTCCGCTGACTATCAACACAATCGCACAGGTGAAGATAATGGCGATGCACACATCAAGCGTCAAATTATGGGTCGGGAAGTGGTTGTGGCTCTTACCAAGGGTGCGTTGGATTTTGGTCCTTGGGAACAGATTTTCTACGCAGAATTTGACGGGCGCCGTCGTAAACGAGTCTTGGTGAAAATCATTGGAGAATAAGGGACTTGGGAAATACCAACATACCGAGATCGCTTTCAGATTCAGGTCAGACTTGGTCGATTGGGTTGAGCACAACCGCAGGAATAGTTGTACTATTTTGAGGATTGTGTGAATGAGAATCGATCAAAGATGCCCTGAAGGTGGAAGTGAGATGGTGTGTTGTTGTTTCCCAAGTCCCTTAGAAGTTGGCAAATGGGTTCTACTAATGGGAAAATGTCTGGACATGGAAGTGCCGTGTACTGCGTTTCTTCACTCTCACACACATCGTTAAAGGTATGTAATTGTTATGCCTAGTTGGTATCGTCCTGACCCTCTCACGCGTGATCTCATTCATTTAATTAATGCGCGTCGCCACGAACATGGTGACCCGAGTTTAGCTATCGAAGTCTTGCAAGCATTGCTCGATCAAGATCGCGAGCACGAGGTCCTCACTGTATTGGCTGCTTTAGATGAGAATATGGCGGAATGGCTGTTTGATTTGCTGGCGGAAGCTGCAAGCTGTTGTGTCATGGATACGGAGGATGACGATACCGAAACGTATGGCATTTTAGCGTCATTGGAATTACCTCTTCAGGTCAATCTAGTGTTTCCATTAAAATTGAAAATTGATCCAGTGGAAACTGCAGATTTATTGCGAAGGCATTTGCATCTGCCCAAGGGGGTAGCTATTACAGTCGAGCCTCGGCTGTTAACAGATACGACCCTTGATTATTTGAATTTGGAGAAAGTGCATGAACATATTTCTAACTTGGCGGAAGGCCAACGCCGACAAATCATTGCTGCCCGGCTTCATCCTCCTGTGGAATCCACAGCATTTCTGTTTTTTGAAATTCTTGGAATAGCGGATACCACGTTGCCTGACACGCTGTCAGAAACTGATTGCCAGGCCATTATGGATGGGTTAGTTGCGCAATGCTCGGAAGTGGCGAAGGCTCCGCAGATGTTGGAGGCACCAAACTATGCAGCCTATGCGTTGTTTGACGCCCAAAATGCCGTGCGCCTCCATCGATTAGCCGATGAAACGGCTGCCGTTTGGCATGATTTAGAAGGACCTGTTCGGAGCCGAACAATCGTCCATCTGCATACGCAATGCGGCAATGGAGTCTATATGCCCGTGTGGACGGATTTATTTGATCCAGATCTTCCTGAAGATCATGGGCCTATCTGGACTTCTCCAGACGTGTGGGTCTTTACGGCTGATTTGCCTATTGAATGGCCGGGAGAAATGCTGACCAATCGGTTGCTCGCTGAGGGATGTACACGATTTGAGAATCATATTGTCGAAGCACCCGACACGTAATGTCTCATGCATATGAAATAGGTAGACTTGCTCGTCTTGACCTGTTTCATGAATCAAAATCCTGCCGCAATGCGTAAACGTTCTACAACTTTTGATGGGACGTGCAACGAACCTCGTCCTTTTCCAAGGGTAATGCCTGGTTTCAATGTCCCGTGAAAATCACTGCCTCCCGTCATCAGTAAATCAAAACGTCGCGCTAAACCCAGATTGAAAGAAATGTGTCGTGCCGAAAAGGTGCCATAAAACACCTCAAGGCCCTGTAAGCCTTGTGCGACTAAGGTTTGGCAAGCAGTGGCGCTCTCTTCTTTGTTGAACCCTTCCCAATACGGGTGAGCGAGGACAGGGATGCCACCGGCTTCGGTAATCCATGCGATAATTTCATGCGCTTCAGGGACGACACGTTGAACATAGGCTTTCCCACGTGACCCCAGGAATTGTTCAAATGCGTCTTTCATACTTGTGACATACCCCTTGGCTATGAGCACTTGGGCAATATGAGGACGACCTATCGTGCCAATTCCGGAGACGTGTTCGACGTCTTTGAGGGGAATATCCATCCCCAGCGAATGCAGGCGATCCAGTATATGGTGAATGCGTTCGATTCGTGTTGAACGAAGGGCTTCCAGTCTCGCTTGAAATTGAGAGTCATTCAGATTGATAAAATAGCCCAGGATATGCATTTCCCGATTGTGAAACTGTGCACTTAACTCAATGCCAGGAATCAATTCCAGAGAAAGGTTTTTTGCCGCTTTCAGCGCTTCAGGTAAGCCCTCTGTGGTGTCATGATCGGTAATGGCCAGAATATCCAGGCCTTTTTGGTCAGCGAGGTCTATCAATTCGGTCGGTGAGAAACTTCCATCCGAAAATGTGGTGTGGGTATGAAGGTCAATACGGCTCATATTCCTCGGAAGTGTCTAGAAGGTTGGAGGAAATTAGTGATCATGACGAGGATTGATAGAGCTGAAGTGAATGAAGATAAAAGTGAGAAGGTAGAAGTGGAACGTGAAGACTGCAGCGTCAACAAGCAGAATACCACGACCGTTTCTACTTACATGGCTTCTCACGTCATTCCAGGGCTTGCATTCTCTTCTCTCAAGCATCTCATATCTCACTTTTTACTTCTCCTTCATCGGTTTGCGAGCTAAGAGGCGTGCAGTAAAGGCGCGATCTGCTTGAGAGGATCCTTGATGATCACCTTCATCGTAATGCAGAATCTGGAAATCGTGAAGAAGAGCAAGTAATTCGTTTGATTCAAGGCAGAATTCTTTTCGGCGTGGATGGTGTCGTTGAATATGGTTCTCAAGAAGGAACGTTTCGTACAGAATCACGCCTCCCGGTTTCAATGCTTTCATCAATTGAGGAAAAATCGGACGGTAGAGATAAAAGAATACCAGAATAACATCGTAGGTTTCCGTTCCCAGGTCTGGAGGATTTAGGTCATCACTCTCTAAATCGATATATTCGGTCGTGATGGGAAGCCTGCCTGTCTCTTGGGCTTGCGCATCAAGGAATGCCAATGCGTTCCGATTGCGGTCAATCCCATGAACGGAAAAGCCTTGTGTGGCAAGAAAATATGCATGGCGACCTTGCCCTGTGGCGACATCTAACGCCTTGCCTCGAGACAGTCTGGCGAGTTTGGCCATTAAAAAAGGAGAAGGATGGCCATGTTTGGCTTGGAGAATTTCTTGTCGTGATCGTATCAATCGTATCCCCACGGAGCCTGAAAAATCTTGTATGGGGGCACGAATTTTTCTGACCCATATTTTTAGGTGCGACAGTGGGAATTGCTGAAATAGTGCTTGGCAAAGGTCTTCAGTCAGTTTTTCGAGAAGGGAATACCTTTGATTTTCGCCAATGTCTCGTATGCATTGTGTGATGGCCGCATAATCTATGGTGTCGGAAAGCTGGTCGCTCTGGAAAGCAGATTCATTCGGGCATCGTACGGTAAGGTTTACAATAATGGGTTGAGGCTGGGACCGCTCAGCTTCCGTGACTCCACAGAACGCATTGAGTTGAATGTCTTTGATAATAATAGAGGAGCCCATGCCCTTGCCTATCCAACCGTAGTAAGGAAAAGAGTACGATTCGGGTTGAGACAAATGCCTCGCCGCCACACCAAATAAGCTACTAGCGGCTGTGTATGGGAAGGGAGAAACGTCATGTTCGCTGGCAACCTGTTGGCCAGCGAACGTGAGAGGATCAATGCTTGATTATTGACCAGGAACTGCCAGGATTGAGGTGCGGTTGGCCGCATCACGCTGACATGTTCCTTCTGCGAACATGCGTTGGCCTGCAGAGGCATCACTTGGAATGCGGGCCATGCAGGCGTCTACGGTGTCACCTTGTGTTCCTTGAGACACTCGTTGAGGTCCTGTGGTCACCGCGCTGGTTTCAGCACTTGATGCTGAAGGAGTTGTCGATCCAGTTCCTGCAGGTGAACTGCCAGTCATCTCGGCGCATCCCATGGTTAAGGTTGCAAGGATGATGGTTGTCCATAGGAACAGTTGAGCTAATGGTTTCATGTGGTTCCGCCCCTCCTCAATAGATACACAAGGAAACAAATATACTTGAGTGAGACTATGAAACACAAGGTGGAGAGCGTTTCGCATCAATATTTTTTTTCAGATGACAGCATATCCAAACCCAATACAGTAATCTTGACTGGTCAGAGGGGTATTGCTAGGGTCAAAAACTTAGGGTGCTTCAAGTGCGCACATTCAGCTTCGCATTTAATGATATTATCAGTACATGAGAGGAGCAGTTGCTGGTGATCAGGCGGCTTCTGCCATAAAGTCGAGCGTTGTGACCTTTCAAGAGATTATTCTTACCCTCCACCAGTTTTGGAAATCCCACAACTGCATCCTCACACAGCCCTATGATACAGAAAAGGGTGCGGGAACATTTAACCCGGCCACCTTTTTGCGTGCGATTGGTCCCGAGCCGTGGCGTGCAGCCTATATCGAACCCTGTCGACGGCCGACTGATGGCCGGTATGGAGAGAATCCCAACCGGCTCCAACATTACTTTCAGTATCAAGTTGTCTTAAAACCTGCCCCTGCCGATCCGCAAGATCTCTACTTACAAAGCCTCGCACATTTAGGGCTGGATCCCTATCAACATGATATTCAATTTCTTCAAGATGATTGGGAATCTCCCACGTTAGGAGCCTGGGGTCTGGGTTGGGAAGTTCGTTTGGATGGCATGGAAATTACCCAATTTACATATTTTCAAGAAGTGGGCAGCTTGGAAATGAATCCTGTCACAGTGGAACTCACGTATGGACTCGAGCGGATCGCGATGTTTTTACAAGAGGTCGATACTGTCTATGATTTAGCATGGACAGAGGGTGTTCGGTATGGCGAGTTGTATCACGAGTCGGAAATACAATGGTCGATCTATAATTTCGAAACCGCAGATGTTGATATGCTTCAGACTTCCTTTGATCGCTACGAACAAGAATGCCAGCAATTACTCGAACATCCACGAGGCTTAGTGCTTCCCGCCTATGATTGTTGTATGAAATGCTCACATTTTTTTAATGTCTTGGATGCACGAGGGGCTATTAGTGTTGCCCAGCGCACAGGATATATTGGCCGTGTTCGCAATTTGGCGAGAAAGTGTGCTCAAGCGTATTACGATCAGCGTGAGCGCTTAGGCTTTCCTTTGTTACATCAGAATGTTCCGACCTCTAACAAGACAATACGAAAAAAAATGGTACGCGGTATGTAACCATTCAGCACAATCTTGTCATTCTGAGTGCAATGAAGATCTGTACCAAGCCCGCGATCTTCATGGTTGAGCGACATGCTTCGCCGAGCTTGCCCTGAGCAGAGTCGAAGGGTCTCACAATCTCGAGGGGACAATGTTGTGGAGCGCACGATACGGTAGGGAGAAGGCTCGGTGTGAAGAATCTGGGCTTGATGTGCTGAATAGTTGCAACAGTATTTTCTATAGTTTCGATTCTTGAAGCCTGGTATTGTATGGCGGCACTTAAAAAAACACAGACTAAATCCAAGGGCATTTCGTTCCGAAAACCCACAGCCACGTCTTTGCCATTTTTGTTAGAAATTGGCACCGAAGAAATTCCTACCACGTTTTTCCCTCAGGTTCTTCAGGATGTGTTAGCTCTTGGGCAACAGCTCTTCGAGGAGAGCCGTCTGAGTTATCACACAATACGAACGGTTGGGACACCCAGGCGATTAGCTCTATTGGTTGATGGTTTGCAAGCGAAGCAATCATCACGTACACAAGAAGTGATTGGACCGCCAAAATCGGCCTCGTTTGACGCATCGGGTGCATACACGAAAGCTGCCCAGGGGTTTGCCAAATCTCAAGGTGTGCCCGTTGAACAACTTACCATCACGGAAACCCCCAAAGGACTCTATCTGGCTGCCAAAAAACACGAACGCGGACAATCTGCCAAGCAGGTCCTCATCTCGAATTTTCCTCAGTATTTGGCAAGACTGACCTTTCCAAAATCCATGCGCTGGAATGCCTCGCAAGCAAAGTTTGCGCGCCCTATTCGATGGATGGTGATGTTATTGGGCAACCAAGGCCTGAAGATAGAATTTGCGGGAATCCGTTCGGGTGAGGTGACCTGGGGCCATCGCTACTTTCGAGCCAAAGGTGAAAAGGTCGTACAGGGCGTAACACTGACGAATGCGGCGACCTATGTGGCGATGATGAAGAAACTTGGTGTGCTGGTTGATCCTGATGAACGGCGGGTGAAAATTACCGCACAGATTGCTGCATTGGTCAAATCAGCGAAAGGTCAGCTTGATCCCGTTAATTGCGAGGAGCTTATCGAAGAGGCGGTCTGGGGGGTCGAATATCCTCATTCCATTCTTGGAACATTTCAGAAGGAATTTTTAGCGTTGCCGAAGTCCGTCTTAATTTCCTCCATGAAAGAGCACCAAGGGTTTCTGTCGCTCGTCGGAAAAGACGGCAAGCTTTTACCAAAATTTATTGCCGTCACGAATATGCCTTGGGGCAATACCAAACTCATAACCAAAGGGAATGAGCGTGTGCTGTCGGCTCGTCTCAAGGATGCGCAATATTTCTTTCAAGAAGACGAAAAACAGCCTCTCCACGAGCGAGTCTCTGCGCTAGATGGAATCATCTTTCATCATAAGTTGGGGACGATGAGTCAAAAGGTGGAACGTGTTCGGGATCTAGTCGGGTGGATGGCGAAGACGTTGGATCGAGATGATCTCAAGGATGTTTGTGAACGTGCGGCCTTGCTGTCCAAAGCCGATCTGACAACCGGGATGGTTGGCGAATTCCCAAACTTGCAAGGTGTCATGGGCGAGGAATATGCACAGCATGACGGGGAACCGCACAATGTTTGTCAAGCCATCGGAGAACAGTACCTTCCTCGATTTCCGGATGATCACTTGCCCACGAGTCTTCCAGGTAAGCTGGTGGCTTGTGCTGACCGATGTGATTCCATCGCGTCGTTTTTTGCTGTGAAGATGGCGCCATCTGGTTCCGAAGATCCATTAGGGTTACGTCGTGCAGCCTATGGTCTTGTCAGGATTATCCATGAGACGGCTCTTCGTCTAAATATGGTTGACGTGTTTGAGCACATACTCAAGATCCTAGCCAAGCAAGGTGTGGGGCAGAACGATCCAAAAACGACGGCTGACATCATAGGCTTTATCCTTGACCGGCTTCGATTTTATGGGCGGAACACGATGGGATTACGGGACGATGTCATGGAGGCTGTATTCAGTGTTCGGCCAAAGCATGCAGTTGATGTAGGAGATCTGTTGGTGCGAGCGCAAGCCTTACAGGTCATGGTCAGTCAGCTGGATTTTGAACCACTCATGATCGGATTCAAGCGTGCACATCGAATTGTCGAAAAAGAATCATGGCATGACACCTCGGTGCTCCCCGAACGTTTTCAGCATGATGCCGAGCATCAGCTTTTTCGCATACTCGAAACAGCTCAACAGGATGTGACCGATTGCGTCACCAAACAGGAGTATGCTGGTGCTCTCCAGATTTTATTGACATTCAAGTCATCGATTGATGATTTTTTCGCAGCTGTCTTGGTCAATGATCCTGAGCCTCACATTCGTGAAAATAGGCTATCGTTGCTCACGGCTATTGACCGGTTATTTCTGAATATGGCTGATTTTTCGTGCATTCAATCGGCGGGGACTGAGATTGGATAATGGCTCAAGGCAGGATGGTGAGCATAACAATCCTGATGAGTCTCGACGGATACGGCGTTTTACCCATTGTGTGACCATTGGTTTGATTGTTGGCTGCAATGCGTTGTTGTTTCTCGGGTTATGGGTCAGTGGGGTTGACTTGGAATCGACGTTAGGCAAACCGGAACTCTATGATCCGGAGAATGGTCATTGTGTCAGAATACAATGGACCAAAGTAGAGGGAGTGGAGGGGCTGACAAAAGTCTGTACCGAATGGTTAGACTTTTCAGATATATCGGGCCAAATACATGTCCTGGATCCAGGGAAGGCGTTGGCCATGGGAGCGAGCGGTAATATTTACTTTCCTGGCCAATCAACCGAAAACTATCGATTGATTGCTTTGATGATTTTTGCGATAGTGGTTCTGCTATGTGGAATATGGACAAAACACCAATTAATTGCCAAATATAAAATTTATATTCAATCAGTTCCCAATCGTTCGACATGAGTGTTGAGGCTTTTCACCAGCTGTGATATCACCACACCTCTTTTTCACACGTCTCAAGCAATTACAGGTTTTAATTAGGCAATGGAGCCATCAGTCGGGCGAAGGGGCATGGCTACGGGCGAATCAGGGGAAATCCCTTTGGCCAGAAGGGCCATTTCTGCGACAGGATTTCTGGCTGGCGAGGTCTAGATCTCAGTTCTATCCAAAGATATTGGTCGGATAAAGGAGAGCGATTCATGCGACAGAAA
>QIMB01000080.1 GCA_003233615.1 Nitrospirota bacterium | reverse complement strand
GCAATACCAGTAGGAGATTTGAATTCGCCATCATCGACACCTTCACAGCCAAACTGCATGACCGTGAGGTAGGGTGAGGGAATGGACATCACTTCTTCGGACAGTGGGCTTTCTCCCCCTTCCGTCACTACGGTAATAGCATAATGGTAACAAAGGTTATTGGCTAAATCGTTGTGGACATGTGGTGAGGCGACTCCTTCAATGCTGTTGGCTGAGTCTTTTTTGATGTCGCCACTGGCGGCAAAATCTTCTGGTGATGCAATGGGACGAGCCAGATCGCATGGTTTAATTTGTACGCCTTTGGTTGTCACAAAATATAAGTTGTAATAGAGGGCTTCAGGGACAGGATCCCAGGATATTGTGGTTCGGCCGTGGTCAGGAATGGCTCGAAGGTTCGACGGCGCTGAGGGAAGTTTGTCGTCTTGGCTTTGTCCTGCACCCCAATCTTCGTTCTCATTTTCAACGGTCAGGATATTGAGTTGTGGCCGATGTCCGAAAAATAAAGCCTGAAAAATTTTTGTGGTCATGCTATTCCCCTAAAATAAATAAAACCAAGCATCTTTAATTTTTCTAATAAATACAATGACTTAGGTGGGAAGTCTATCAGGGGAAAAAGAAGGATGTCAAGAATAGAGAGCACAGGCAAACCAACCTGCACAAATCTACTCAAGAGACTATCGCAGTAATGAAAATCACGGGAGAAAACGTACTCAATAATCGTGGAAGGCTCGTTGTCTTTTAGGCTCAAAAGCTAGGATGCTTGCTCGATTCCAGCTTTTGTGACATTCGCAGCCTGAGGCCCTTTTGCGCCTTCCACTAAGTCAAATTCGACTGACTCACCTTCTTTTAAGGATTTAAATCCGTCTTCTTGCAGTGCGGAGTAATGGACAAAGACATCCTGCCCACCTTCAATTTGAATGAATCCAAAGCCTTTTCGATCATTAAACCATTTCACGGTTCCCTTACTCTTCACGATCATTCCTCCCCTTAACTAGCAGTGACCAAAAATATTTGAGAGTTATAGCGTTGATTCAAAAAAAAGCCGAAAAAGGAGATTGTTCCTCTTTCGGCTTCCCGGCATCATGCATCGTTCACTTTTTTACACCCTTAAAAAAACAAGCAATTGTGTACCATAGTTTGAAAAAACTGTCAATAAATGGCAGCATGATATTTCTACGTACTTCAGATGTATCTCACTCTGTCTTTTTTGGGTACTCACTGGGTGAGGGTGTGCTGTAATATTCTGTTACGAAGATTCATGTCCAAGAATTCTTCAGCTTGGACTCATTGTATGTTCTGTCCATTGCATTGATTAGACTTCTCGACCGATACATCTTTCTGGAGCTTCTCCCACCGTTTTGGACCAGTCTGTTCGGGCTGTGCTTTATCATTTTTACGAAAGAAATGTTGCGTCTGGTAGATTTGGTGATATCCCGTGGGATTAGTCTTGGGTCCCTGGGGAACATCATCCTGCATCTGCTCCCTTCCTTTCTCGTCTTGACCTTACCGATTGCGTGTTTGATCGCCACAATTTCTGCGTTTAATCGTATGTCATTTGATAACGAGGTGATTGCCATGCGAGCGGTGGGTGTGGGGTTTTGGCGAATTACGATTCCCGTTGTGGTCTTTGCCGGTGCGGTGTTTGTGTTAACCATGGTGTTGTCACAATGGGGTCAACCCTGGGCGAATGTGTCCTTGAAAACCTTGGCGCTCAGTGTGATTGAAGATGAAATGACGCTAGGGGTAGATTCGGGTGTGTTCAATGAACCAATTCCTGGTCTCATGGTGTACGTTCCCGATCATGGGAACGATGTTGATCAGAGAAAAGGGGTGTTTATTGCTGATCAACGTGATCCGGCTCGCTCCTTAATTATTGTGGCCGAACATTTTCAGATGTTGAAACAGAACGAGCGTCGACAAATGGGTATTCGTCTTTTTGACGGAGCCATTCATCAGATTCCCAAAGATGCGTCCACATTTCATCGCGTCACATTTCAGACCTATGACTTTTGGATGCCATCACCGTTTCAATCTGCCAAAGCAAAGGCGACGCGGATGAGTTATGAGGAACTACGCAAGAAATTAGAGGTTGCAGGAGGCAAGGATTCCGGCACACTCCGACGATTGATGGAATATCACAAAGATATCGCATTTCCTGTGAGTACCTTTGTCTTGGGTCTATTGGGTGTGCCGGTTGGCATTGTGTCGAGAAGATCAGGGAAAGCTGGTGGATTCGCGATTGGTGTGTTGGTGGTGATTGGATTTTACATGTTCAATGTCTTGGGCGAATTTCTCGTGACTGCTGGAGGTGTCGCTCCAATTGTAGGGGCATGGTTACCAAACGTCCTTCTTGCCGTGTTGACTGCCTGGATGTTCAATCAAGCCAGAAAACAATGATGGATTTTCTGCAGTAGGAACAAGAGATCAAGAGATGATGAGGACAATATTTTGGTATGTCTTTGGAAAGTTTAGTCGAAACTTTCTGCTGTGCATGGCGACAGTGTTGACGATCTATCTGGTCGTCGATTTTTTTGAAAAGCTACGGAAATTTTCAAAGTATGATGCCGACTTCTCGTTATTTTTAATGTTTTTTGCCTATCGCATTCCTGAAACCGCTTTTTTATTAGCGCCTCTTGGTGCCTTAATGGCGTCCATATTTACAGTTGGTGGCCTGAATCGAACTCGAGAAATTACAGCCATGCGGAGCTGTGGGCTAAGCTTCTTTCAAATCGCGATGCCATTTTTTGCATGTGGTCTGCTTGTGAGTGTGATTGGCTTGAGCTTCACAGCGGTGATTATTCCTTTGGCAAATTTACAAGCCGCGTATGTGGATTCAGTATTAATACAACAGAAACCCGAAGCCTTGTTTTTGGCACCTGATCGCCTCTGGGTTCGTGTAGGACAGACTCAGCTCTTGCAGATAGATTCCGTGGCACACAATGGGACGCATATGACTGGCATTCATCATTACACGATCAGCGACCCATTTCGTCTCTCTGAAATTCTTGAGGCGGAACACGCCTCTTTTACCAACGGGACATGGACGCTGAGCAATGTCGTTCAACATCAGGTTCTGAGTGATGGTCGGGTGGTGATGAAGGAGCATGCGTATCGCAACATTGCTCTCCCGCTCACTCCTGAAGACTTTCAGAATTGGTTGGCGCAATCACCAAAAAATATGACACTCTATCGATTGTATGATTATATCGCGCGGATCACACAGGACGGACATAACGCTCAGCACTATATCACTGATTTTTGGGCGCGCGTGGCTTTTTCGATGGTTCCGCTGGTCATGACCTTATTAGGGGTTTCGATAAGTTTACGGGGAAGTGGCTCACGAAATGTTGGTGCAGCAAAGGGCGTGGGGCAAACCTTAGCTATTGGGTTTCTGTTTTGGGCAGTCCATTCAGTTGGGGTTGTGTTGGGACAGAATGGAGCTGTGATGCCCATTCTCGGGGCTTGGGTTGCGACGTTGATGTTCTGTATGGTTGGTGCCAACCTATTTCTCAAATTAAAATAAATCGGCCTGACATTTCTGATGATGGAGCTAAAAATGCCATGAATGGTTTTCTTTCAATGGGTGGGGATGTATGAATTTCTATGTTTTTCTCTTGGTTAGTCAAGTTTTTCCTTAATTCCAAAATGCTTAGTCCCGATAACACCAGCACGGACGTAGAAAGGCATGATACGCCGTGGGCAACACACATGATAGGCAACCAACGTACGAGGTGTGAACTATAGAATAATGTATTGAACAGGTGACAAGGGCAAACTATTCGCGAGGGTAGGGCGCAAAGCCAAGAGACCATGAACCAGTAGGACGTTCAGGGTTAGTCTGGTTACCGAACTGTATGTAGTCTGATGTTCGTTCATGCGCCCCATCCTCGGATTCGGGCGTTTTTTTTTGGTCAGAAAGGACAGGCCAGAACATGGACGAACAGACACAATATTTTCATGCACTTACCGTAGAACCCCCGGTCTCGATTCCTGGGTGTCTAGCGGCACAAGCTACACAGATCACAACAACTGAGACGTATTATTCCCAGCTTGATCACGAGCAATTGTCAGAGATTCTCAAGGAATTTCTACCGATCATTCGTCGAATGGCCGGCGCGATGGCACTGAAGAATCCCTTCTCGTTGGACGTGGAAGATTTGACCAGCGTCGGGGCCATGGGGCTATTAAGTGCCCTGAAACGATTTGATCCAACACGTGATATTAAATTTCGTACGTTTGCAGAATATCGAATTCGCGGCATGATGTTGGATGAAATTCGGGCGATGGATTGGGTCCCTCGATCAGTGAGATCACGTCGCGAACAAATCAGGCAAGTCGTTGATGAACATATTCAAAAAAATGGAGTGTCCCCGACAATTGAAGAATTAGCGACCGCGTTAGGGGTTTCACCAGAGGATGTAGAAGGTTTCTCAGCCTGTGACCCAAGACTGGTGAGTTTAGATGAACCCGTGGGATCTGGAGACGACGGATGTACTTTACGAGATGTGTTGCCGGATCTCGAACATCATGATCCGTTTGCAGCCTGTGCCGATGCGGAAATGAAGGCGGCGTTACAAGCCGCGTTAGTCACATTATCGTCTCGACAGCAGGAGGTGTTGCAATTGTATTATCACGTGGGAATGACCATGAAGGAAATTGGAGGCCGATTACGTCTCACTGAATCAGGCGTGTGTCGAGTTCATGCTGGGGCGCTCAGACAATTACGAGCACAACTAGACGGGATTGAAAATGGAACGACGAAAAAATGTCGGCCAAAACATCGACGAAACATGGTTGTTGCTCACGTATAGTCAAACCTAAAACAGCAGTTGGATCATGAAAGTCTGTACAACCTCTTGACGTGCCTAGGACATAAAAATTGACTTATCACTCACAAGGTACCCACGCAATGCGTACATTCCCTCTGCACATCAATTCCTTGCACAGCTTCGCGCGCAACTACCGCTTTTAAATCACGTGTTTATTATAGAATTCATGGCCACCAATTTCGGCAATCTTGCGGTACACCTTTGCCCATCGTGGTGTGTTGACTAGTCTTGGATTATAAAAAAGTACGGCTCCTTCCACGACATTTCGCCCATCTTGTACTAACTCCCACGCCAATAAACTCTCTTGCATTTTACGATTATTGGGGTTGAACCACACCTCATCGGGTGAGCGTCTGATCCAAGGTTCAAATTGTTTTGCGCGCAGTACAGTGCCTTTGACCGTTCCATCGCTGTGATACCTCTGTCGTATTCGATTGCGAATGACTGCGGCTACTGCCATTTTCCCGGCAAAACTTTCTCCACGGGCCTCCAGATAAATTGTTAGTGCTGCGAGAATATCATCGTTATGTCGTGTTGGAGGATTCCGTGAAAAGCGAGTGTGTGTGAATATGTCCTGGGAAGATAAAGTAAGGACCAAAGCCATATCGCTGGAATTTGCCGGAGTGGGAGAGACTGGAAACAGAAGACAGAGCAAAAAGGCCGCGATGCCTATAAACGTGCCCTCAGGCGATAAGACGTGAGAATGTTTTCTGACGTTGTTCATAGACTGAGGCTCCCTTTCGATGTTTCTTGCTGAGTATGATTGCGCCTTACCTAGCGGAATATTCGAAAAAAAATTCTTGGAGGGGAGTTTCGCAAGCAGCATGCCAACGACTTATGGGAAGAGAAGACTGTGGTATTGATACAGATTAAACAGGGTTATGTGACATAGGGTCCTATTCGTTTTCAACTTGTTGATTGCTACAACCGTGTGTGAAGATGACAATGTCGTCTTTTGGTTACAAGATAAGAGTTGAACGATGACATTCTTTCTAACATGACGGTTGTATCTCATTGAAAACATAGAAAAATCTGAGGTGTAGACAACTGCAAACAATTATGACACTTTGGGTAGATGTTTCAGGTCATGATGGGAGAGCGGGATTTCCTTTGATGGTGGTCATGGAGGAATGCAATGAATGAACAACCTTCTGTCGTACGCTGTTATGTCTGTAGTGCGTTCATTCTCTGTGTTTGTCTCTGGGGCTTATTGGATGTCTCAAAGAGTTTGGCGGAAATGGACCAGGTGCAAGCCACCGAACTTGCACGTGCAAAGGTTTTTGTTCAAGCGGGTGATTATCGGCGAGCGATAGAAGCATGTCAGAGAAATATTGATCAGGATCCTTCCGTCGAAGCCTATGTCTATTTGGCATATGTGTATCAAGCGATTGATGGGTATTTGGCCTTTTTGGCGAAACAGGAAGATTATGTCAAAGTGGGGCAATTGTCTCTGAACCTGACAGCACGAGAAGTGATTGATATTATTGATCCACCCAATATCATGGCTCGGATGGCACAGGAGCTGATACATGAAGGATTGCGACAGCAATTTGATATCAGTTCGTCCATGGCCAACCGTCTGAATCACGCCCGGACTGATGAATTATGGTTGCAGCAGGCAGCATGGCGTGAGTCTCAACCCGATTCCTGGTGGGCTGGGGTGCCGAAAGAGTGGGAGTGGTAATAATGGTGCGTTCATTGATGGTGAATAATTTCTTGGAACCTTCTGTAGGGACACAACATCTGATGACAATCTGCAAAAACCACTCGCTGAGTTGACAGTCCACAGAGGGCAGTTTTAGGATGACGTTGTTGTTCGTGTTGCTATTCTAAACTTTTCAAGGAGGCAATCTGTGTCTGATCTTGTAGCAGTGGCTGATGCATCGAATTGGGATGGGGACGTCATGAAGTCCACAGATGTGGTGATGGTGGATTTCTGGGCAGTGTGGTGCGGTCCGTGTCAAATGGTTGCCCCCATTGTTGAGGAGCTTGCGCAAGAATATCAGGGCCGTCTCAAAGTCATGAAATTGAATACCGACGATGCTCCCGAAGTTGCAGGAAAATACCAAATAATGAGTATCCCCAGCATTCTTTTCTTTAAGGATGGGGAGGTTGTCGAAAAAATTGTTGGGGCACGACCCAAACAACAATTTAAAGAAATTATTGATTCCCTCTTATCTCAATCTTCTGCAACGGCCTAAACTCTAGGACTGATTACTCGGTGCGATGCTAACCGAGCTGCGCATTTCAAATTTTGCCCTGATCGATCAGCTTCATCTTCTTTTTCCGGCCGGGTTTTTCGTGTTAACAGGAGAAACCGGCGCCGGAAAATCTCTCCTTATCGATGCACTGCTATTACTCGCAGGCGGTCGAGCATCGTCCGACTCCATTCGGTTTGGTGCCGATGAAGCTCTGTTAGAAGCCTGCTTTTCCCTTTCTCAATCGCATCCGTTAGTTGAACAATTACGTCATGATGGGTTTCTCCTTCCTGATCAATACGACGTGTTTATTCGACGAATCGTAGCGCGTTCCGGGAAGAATCGGAGTTATATCAATGGACAATTGGCCCCGGTCCAAACGCTTCAACATATCGGACGGCAACTCGTTGACGTCCATGGCCAGCATGATCAGCAATCTCTGTTATCTCCCAAAACCCAACTTGAACTGTTGGATGCGTATGGAGGCTTACAGAGTCTGGTTGAAGGGTTCCAACAACACTACGGGAAATGGAGAGAGAAACAGGTGGCGTTGGAGGCTTTACAACAAAGACTGCAGGAGCAAGTGGCGCGTCAAGATATACTGCAATTTCAATATGAAGAATTAACCAACATTCAATTACAAATCGGTGAAGAGGAAGCACTCAATCAAGAATATCATCGTCTAAAGCACAGTGGGCGGTTAGGGGAACTGTCTCATCAGTCGTTTGAGACATTATATGATGGAGAGCATTCTGTATTGGCGCAACTTCAGGATGTCACGAACTCTATACGAGAGCTTGGCCAAATCGACGCGCAATGTCAGACGTGGATGCCCCTATTAGAATCATCTGCCGTTGCTCTGCAGGAAGTCACCCAACATCTTCGGGACTTTCGTTCCCAAACAGAATCTGATCCAGAGCGTATGGAAGTGATTGACAGTCGCTTAGCAGGATTGCAACGACTGAAAAAGAAATATGGCAAAACGATAACAGAATTACTTGAGTTGGTGCAGAACCTAGAAGAGGATTTGGCTCTTCTTCAACACAAAGACGAGCAGATCGCCAACCTCCAAGCAGATGTGACAAGTAGCTTTGAATCTATGGCGACCGTAGCAAAAGAATTATCCGCCAAAAGAAAGAAGGTGGCCAAGCAATTAACCAAACAGATTCAACGGGAATTTGAGGAACTGAAAATGGGGACAATGCATATACACATGAACCTTGTTCCTCATGCCGATGAGAATATGTTTGGTTCCACTGGTATTGATCGTCTTGAACTCTTGCTCGCGCCCAATCCTGGCGAGCCACCGATGCCTTTAGGACGAATTGCATCAGGTGGAGAATTGTCTCGTATCATGCTTGCGCTCAAAACGGTGTTTGCCGGGAATGATCACACGCCCGTTGTGATTTTTGATGAGATTGATAGTGGGGTCGGAGGAGAAGCCGGGATGGTGATGGGCAATCGGTTGCGTCGATTGGCGAAATTTCATCAAGTGTGTTGTATCACGCATCTCCCCCAAATTGCTTCACAAGCGCATGCGCAATTTGTGGTCGAAAAAACGACGTTGGATGATCGGACGGTAACGAAGGTAGAAGAAGTGACTGGAGTGCAACGGGAAACCGAAATTGCTCGCATGCTCGGCGGCGGTACGGTAACCCCAACAATCAAGCAGGCCGCTGTCGAAATGTTGAAAAGTGGTTGCCGGGACAAAAAGAGCAGCGCATCATAGAAGAGAAAAGCTAAACACATTCTAAAATCTAACGGCTCTTAACGTATTATCTTTCTCCATCTTAATCACTGGAAAGGTTTTTGTGTTAACTGTAAAAATACTGGAATTAATACAACAGGGCTAGCTAGCGTTCCAGAAGAAGATGACAGCCATCCGTTTTGAGGTGGGAATGTGATCCCATCAAAAATGTCCAGTGGCTGAATGAATGAGGTATGGCGTGTAGGATTTCCAAAGAAAATACTCTTGTCTATGCTTATACTTTACATTATACTATACATATGAAATATAATAAAATTATGTACAATTTAGTATATGGTGTATATAATGAAAACTACGGTTGAGCTTGATCAAAAATTACTCCGTAAGGCCAAGCAGGCGCTGGGAACTCAGACTATTAAAGATACCATTCATGCAAGTTTACATGAGGTAGTCAGGCGGCGGAAACTCCAAACCTTAGCTGATGCTCTTGGGACGATTCCCTTGGACCTTACATTGCCCGAATTACAAATCCAACGGAACAAGCGGACGAGTCATGGTTCTGCTTGATACCTCTGTCTGGATATTTGCCTTACGCCCTTCAGGGTCTCCCGAAATTCAGGCGCGTGTCAGGCCCTTAATTCTCAATGGGGAGGCGGCTCTCACCGATTGGATTATGCTCGAACTCATGACGGGCTTACGGAAAGCTCAGCGGGCTGATAGTCTTTTGGAGTTCTTCTCCCCCCTCTCTCGATTATCCTTTCATGAATCATGGTGGCCAAAAGTCTGGAAGTTTGCGGCCATGCTCAGGCAGAAAGGAATATCACCTAGTGCGGCTGATTGTCTCATCGCAACCACCGCTCTTGAACATGGTCTCGTCTTATGGCATTGCGATAAGGACTTTGAACACATCAAACGCCATTCTTCTCTCAAAACGTTCAATTTGATCGAGTATATCGATTCATGATGGAATCCAGTTGTTTGTCTGAACATAACATCTAGATTACCTTCTGTGTTCAAAAGCGCACTTCCTCAAACACCCTCCGTTCCAATTGTCATGATATTGATGTTGAGAGATCAGGACAAATCGAGAGTTTCGATAAGCCGGATTTCTTTTGTGTGGCTATCGATGGAATTATTGATTGCTAGAATCGTTATGACTGCTTGGCTTTCCAGAAGAAGACGACAGCCATTCGTTTTGAGGCGAGAATATGATCCCATCCAAAATATCCGGTGGCTGAATGGATCAAATCGGACTTGTAGGCTACGAGACGATTAAACACATAAGGCGCTTCTAAAATTTCGTCGAACATCGTGGGATCCATTTCCTGAGAGAGCCCTGGCACTTTACGGAGACTTTCAAACTCCTTTGGACAGTAGTTGCCATCCGGCTGTTCTCCGGGAACATGCAGCCGGTAAAAGGAGGTGCCGCTGTGGGTCGTGGGGGGACTAGGATGAAGATACAAGACGGCTGCGTAATCGCAAATGCGTGCGGAGTCCACATGAGGACGTGCGACGCCTTCTGATCCTCCACAAATTTGAATGTGATTATGTCCAGATAGACCGGCTTCAGAATCGGTTTGTGGTGTAAGGCTTGGGACATTCAGGTGTTGTTTGACGCAGTTTTCGATGATCGTCACTTCGTCTGTAGTTAAGGCTCTAGGTGCACGCATGCCGGGCCACGGTTCTGGCCGCCATGGAGAACCTAATGTCCAGGTGCTGAAGCCCATGCAGCGTTGAGCCACTTCCAATGCATTGGGCAAGACTTGATCCTGTATCCAATAATCTGTTCCAAGAACGAGGTCGCGATAGGGGAGGAGACTCATGGGGTTAGGTTATCCTATCTTGAAAACATGGTGTTGGGAGGTGCAGGAATACCACGGGACGATAAAAGCCCTGGTAGTCAGAGGTCAAGTGAAAGGGGCTGTGGAGTAATTCGAAAAAGTCATAATATGCACTCCGACCGTCATGACTTTTTTCTTGAGGCTGGAGCTTTAGGGCTCACATATCCAATGGGCTTTTCACTCCAAAATATTCCTCGTGGGTCGTGGCAAAGATGTTGGAGAAACTGCTCCTTGCCCGAGTGACCTAATGGTTCAGATCTGGGGCAATCCAAGAACGCATATCCGTCCGCCATCCATTTGAGATAAAAGGGAACAGACTTCTCCTTAATCAGGACCTTTTGAGTGAGATCTGTTCTAAAGTCGGCAAGCATAACTCATTCTCTTTATTCGCACAATTCTATATAATAATGTCATTTCATGACTTCTGCTGCAGCGTGAGCCTTTCTTACAAGGTTTCTTATGCCGCTGAATAGAGATGTTTCTACTATTGCCCACTCAAATCATTGATTCTGCCTTATACAAGCTCGATATCCTTAATTCAGCTCATGCTTTGAAGGATTTACAATCACCTCCCGGCAATAGATTAGAAGCTTTACGTGGAGACTATGCAGGATTTCATAGCATACGAATTAACAATCAATGGCGCATCATTTTTCATTGGCAAGATGGCAATGTTCATAATGTACAAATCATTGATTATCATAAATAAATTATTGGAGGTATTTAAATGATTCCATCTCATAGAGTTGCCACACACCCTGGTGTAATCCTCCTAAAAGAATTTCTCGAGCCATTAGGTTTATCTCAAAAAGCTTT
>QIMB01000401.1 GCA_003233615.1 Nitrospirota bacterium | reverse complement strand
GAACTATCACATCGGGATGATAGTGCTGGATCTGAGGGAGATGTTCCTCCACAAAGATTTTGATCGCCCCCCGCAAAATGCGTCGGCGATACTTGGGGATCCACACCACATGGTATTGATGCTGATACGCTCCATGGGCACTGAGGCGAACGTCCATGCGTGAGTATCATCACGAACCTCATGTGGCAAGGAGACCCCCGCCTCCTGCGGGGGAGCGCTTTCACCCACGGGCTCACGCCGCGTGGTCCTCCGCGCTAGCTTTGATAGTGTTGAATGATGACGTATGAAAGAGCCTTTGGCCTTCAGTCTATCCACCTGCCTTCCGTTTTAGCTCGTCTACTTCTTTTCGCAAGGCCCGTAATTCATTTCGCATATCGGGAAGTTGATATTGGAGTACCTGAGCTTTTCGCCAGGTATTGTGGGCTACAGCGGGTCGTCCACCTACAGTGTGATGTGCTTCCACATGATTCGTGACTCCTGCCCCGGAAGCAATTCGTACCTGATCTCCAATAATGAGATGCTCCACTAATCCAGCTTGTCCTCCAATCATCACATGGTTTCCAAGGCGCGTGCTCCCGGCAATACCAACCTGGGCCACGATAATACAATGTTCGCCAATCACCACGTTATGGGCAATCTGTACTTGGTTGTCAATTTTAGTGCCTTGCTTAATGATGGTGCTTCCGAAGGTTGCGCGGTCAACTGTGACGTTGGCGCCTACTTCCACATCATCCTCAATGCACACGTTGCCGAGTTGCGGGACTTTATGGTGACGTCCCTCGTGCTGAGCGTAGCCGAATCCATCGCTTCCAATGATCGCGCCGCTATGGAGAATCACTCGATTCCCTACAATGCAGTGTGTGAGTAGGGAGACATGGGGGTACAATATGCAATTGTCTCCAATGACCGTATCCTCTCCAATGTGTACTCCGGCATAGATGGTCACGTCTGAGCCAATCTGGGCTCTGTCGCCGATTGTCACCAATGGTCCGATCGAGACATTCGGGCCGATGCGTACATCATGTCCAGTCACGGCAGAAGAGTGAATGCCATGCTGAGGTAATGGGAGCTGAAAATACTTTTTGGCTAGGGTGGCCATGGCCAGTATGGGGTTAGCGCAAATTAATTGTGGCCGCGGATCATCTGAAATAGGTTGAGTCGTGAGGAAAGCTGCAGCCTTAGAAATTCTGGCCACTTCGTGAAACCGCGGCTTCAAGACAAAGGAGAGGTCACCACAGGTTGCTCCTTCTAAATGCGACAAACCTGAAATTAAAATGTCTGAAGAGCCAAGAATCGATACCTGAACGCTTTGTGCGAGTTCTTCGAGAGGAATGGGGTTCGTGTGCGTTGAGCTCTGCATCATGGCTGTGCTGACTTTGTACGAGGTCGAGGCTTCGATACAGTTGACTGACTGGCGCTGTATGCCTTTGCTTTGGAAGAGCTTTGTGTCGGTGTCGCATCATGATGAGTTGCGTGTGTCCGTTCATGAAGATAGATCACGACATCACCAATGGTTCGCAATCGCCCAAAGTCTTCGTCAGGAATTTGGATATCAAATGCCGACTCAACCTCATACACCAACTCGATGGTTTGTAGTGAATCTAAGCCCAAATCATCTCGAAGGGAATCTTCGGGATGCAGGTCCGTCGGATCGCGTCGAAGATAGTCCCCTAACGTGGCATAGATTTGCTGGTTAAGGCCGTTGGAAGAGGGGAGTCGTGGTGTCATGAAAATTTCTTGAGAACGAGGACGGCATTGTTACTACCAAACCCAAAGGCATTGACTAAGGCTGTTCTGAGAGACTTTTTCTGGATTGTGGAAGATATTCCAGGTAATGCACAGTTCGGATCAGGGTCCGTGTAGTTTGCCGTTGGATGGATAACCTTTTTGTCCAGAGATAAGCATGTGGCGATTGTCGCGATGGCCCCAGCAGCCCCGAGAGTATGGCCAATCAAGGATTTCGTGGCGTTGATAAGTAGTGTGTTGATGCGTGGTCCAAAGACTGCACGTAAGGCTTTCACTTCTACTTCATCACCGACGATTGTGGATGTCGCATGGGCATTCACGTAGTCGACCTGTTTGGCCTCAAGCTGTGCATCTTTCAGAGCTAATGCCATTGTTCGAGCAATATCCAATCCGTCTTCCTTGGGCACTACCATATGGTAGGCCTCGCTCGTGGCAGCATAACCAACTACTTCGGCATAAATACGGGCCTTCCGACGAGTGGCATGTTGTAACGATTCCAAAATGACTGTCCCGGCCCCTTCGCCCATCACAAATCCATCACGTTTGCGATCAAAAGGGCGAGACGCGAGGCTTGGTTGGTCCTGATAATGCGTGGAGAGCGCACGTAATGCGCAAAAGCCAGCAAACACTAATGGCGTGATACTGGCATCCGCTCCTGTCGCAATGATCATATCAGCTTGCCCCTGGCGAATGCACTGCATGGCTTGCCCAATCGCGTGAATGCTCGATGAACAGGCTGTCGATATCGTCAGGTTCGGCCCTTTTGCTCCAATCGCCATGGCGAGAATGCCAGATGCAGAATTCAGAGTGATTGTTGGAATAAAATTCGGATGCACTCGATGGGGTTTATGGAACTCATACAAATGGGTCAATTCCCGCTCACCCATCATCATGCCGCCCATTCCTACACCGGCCATGACACCCAAGCGTTCAGCTCGTTCATGTTCTAAGCAAAGCTTACTATCTTGAATAGCCTCTCTGGTAGCCATAAGGGCCATTTGAGCATAGCGGTCCACCCTATAAGAAAATTTGTCTTCTCCAGAGGCAGGAGGTTGGAAATGGGGGATTTGTCCAGCTATGCGAGAGCGGTAACCTTCCATAGGAAGATCACCAAACGATTCGATGGCTGTTATTCCAGATTGGCCACGAAGAGCCGCTTCCCAGAATTTTGAAATCCCAATGCCTATTGGAGAGACAATTCCCATGCCTGTAATCACGACTCGAGCTGCCATAAGACTCCTGAAGACTGCGTGAATAACCTAACAAAATGATGAGGTATTTGGGAAAGAAAATTTATACTACCTGAAAACTTTTCCTATAGTAATCTAAGGATTTAATTTAATTATGCTATTGTTCAGATAAGGCGTAAATAAAAGAATTTATAATTCATATCCTCTATAATATAATGCATTACATTAAGTATTGAGTGATGGGTCTTAAGCTGGAATGGCAGGAAGTATTGCAGGAATTAAGACCTATGTCGAGCGATTTGTACGGATGAGATGTGCAAGGACTTGTTGCAGATTGCCATAAATAACAGGGGAATGTTGGAAAAAGCCGCCAGCGACGTTCTCGCCATTTTGCCGTGCTCACGTACTGAGCGTACGCTCCGCGCGTCAAAAAAGCTGCGGCCTTGCTGAGCGAACTTTTTTTGATCATTCCCTTGGCTGCTGACGTCCATCGCCCTTCGAGCATGTACGGATTTTGCCAGTGATAATATTCAACAGCCATCATAGCTCAAATATACTAAGATTGGCAGTTGAGCGTGAACCAGCTATGCACGCAATTGATGAGCATAAGGAATGTACACATTGCTTGGTCGCCTTGTGGGCAATCTAGCATCGTCATCTCTCGGCAAAGATAACGAGGAGAGTGCACCGACGTATATAGAAAATTACGAATGTCCAGAAAAATATCTCGGATAGATGTCAAAAAAAACCGCATTTACTCACAGGCACTATTTAGGGATCATACGGAATTCATGGTTCGAGCCAGATGGAGTACAAAGGTGTTCGATGTGGAAAAGCAGGGCAACAGGCAACACGAGGATGACGTGTCTCTTCATACTCTCTCGCCCTGGCAGGGAGAGGGTGAAGGCGGCTGAACGGTGCACGAGATATGGGCCAAAGCCAATACGCTCAATGAACACTTTTGGGAACTGCTGCGAGGAAGCCCTTACACACTCAATAGGCACGAGGCTCATCCTTGTGCGTGTCACCATCACCTCGTATCCTCTCCCAAGAGAGAGGAGGTTTCAACATGAGCCTACGTTCCTTGCTCGAACCATGAATTCTGTATGATCCCTATTTAGGAGCTGCTTGCTGAAGCCGTTGAATTTCTTCTGCTTGTGCGTCAATTTTTTTGTGTAGATCCTGTACGTGCTCAAGAACAGTATTCAAATCCTGGTCGGTTTTTTTTGACTGGGGGATTGTAATGGGGACAGGAGAAGCGAGCTCGTCTTCTTGGTGGTTTGGTGTCGCTTGGTTGAGAGTTGCGTAGTTGATCGCTATCCAGGAATTTTTGGAAGAGATCTTTCGGAAGCGTTGAGCTTCTTCTGGCTGAAGCATCGCCTGCTTCTCTGAAAATAGAAGAGTCGTCTGTGTTTGGAGATATCGTGACGAAGGCGCCATTTTTGTCGAGTTCTCGTGGTTCTGTACAGTCAACACGAAAATGCTAGGAGAGAATACAGCCAATGTCCCGCGTCTCCTTGTTGTCCTGTCTTCATTTCTTGGCATTCGAAAAACAATAAGTTCTTCTTCTGTGGCTAGAGAGAGTGCGTTGACAAGGTGAGGAGCCAAAAAGTCAATTTGAGTGGCAGAGAAAATAGGAGATTGTTGAGTGTCAGAAAGGAAAATTTCCTGGAGGATTCCTCTTTCTTGTCGTACATAGATTCCTTCTAGTATCTGTTTTACCAGCGGCACCGTGAGTGACTGAGGATGTTGAGGTGGTATGTGAAATGTGCTGGATGTTTGTAGGGAGACAGTCCCGTCTTCGCTCTCGTAGATCGACGTTGTGACTTCAGGCGTCCAGGTGCATTGAATCGTCAAGAAAAATAGCATGGTCATCATTCCACATGAATTGTGGAATGATGTGCGTTGTATTATGAAGAAGCGGCTGTGTAACAAAACAATAATATCGTGTAACGTCTGCTTGTGTGTGAGATGTGAATGCATCTCTGACGAGATGGAAAGCAGTATTGAGTGACGAAAGGCTAGATATTTATTTATGGCGAATTCCACAAGCTCGTGCAATGCCATCTTGATAGCGGCTCCATAAGGTTAAGGCTTCTTCTAATCGAGAGAGAATCTGGTGTTGTTGGTCGGTTTCTGTGACATGATGCAGAAGCATATCATAAACGGTTTTTCTGGATCCTGGCGCAAACATATACTGAGCTCGAACATAGTCCATCGATTCCGAAGAGAGTCCGTGGTGTTGGACGAGTGCATATTTCTTGATGATATCTTCAATCTCGGCTTGGTTCTGTGCTGGTTGAGGATAGAGGACTTCTTCTGGATCGCCGGATGTGCCTTTGATGAAAATGGTGAGGGCGGCAGCTCCAATCGTCCAGTCGTCTTCTTGGCAAATTTTGTTGAGCCATTCTCTATAGGCTCGGCTGGGTGCTAACAATTCAACATCTCGAAATCCGACCCTATTGAATCCCAGCCCTTTCATCATTTGCAGAAATAATTCTTGGTGGGGGCGTCCCAGAGAGAACCCCCCGGTCTCTTCTTCGTAAATGATGGTGGCAAGGCGTCGACGAGCTTCCCATGGAGGGTTTTTTCCTAGAATTTGTGCTAGGAGGATTGAAAAGTCACGGATATACACCACATATTCTTGATGATAAAAAATGTTTAATTGTTTTTTTGTGATTGCGTTACTTTCAAAACAGGAGGTTGACCAATGTTGTTTGCGTCGTAAGACGTCAAAGATACGGTCTCGAAATTGTTCAGGGGAGAGAGATTTAAACATCTACATGTAATACACGATTGCAGTATTGTGTCTTTTGATCCGGGCGGGTTGTACCTGTACGTGTATTCGATATACCATGAAAAGAGGTCCAATCCAAATCTGTTTATAGAATATCACATATGCAGGGAGTCTGTAACTATGCAACCAGTGACTATTGCCGATCCAGATAAAATTTTTGAACTATTAGTTGATGTTGAATTGAAAGGGGAAGGTGTCACTACCGACAATCTTATGGAATACGTAATGGATGAGGGGTTCATGGAGCCTATCTATTTAAATATGAAGGGGGAGGATCCAGAAGCATATTATAAGGGGCAAGCCAATGCTTGGGCGGTGTATCAGTTGAGGGAATGGAAGCGTGTTATCATTATTTCAGGCGGGTCTGGGCGGGAGCGCCGAATGCAAATCACTGAAACTCCATGAAAAAGTTGGAGCACGTAGTGGGCTGTAGAAGAATTGGATAAAAAAGATGGAATATTAGGGCCCCTTAGTGCCAGCCCCCCAAGAGTTTTCCCTCTTCAAAATATAAATAACGGTGTTTAATTGTGCTGGCATCAATCCAATCCTCATAGACCCATTCTTCTCGACGGATGCCTTTATCTGTATAGCTGATATTCATTTGGATGGGGGAGGGCCAGGCCTTCATCACTTGTTCTCGAGTCATGCCAACCATGACATTTTTATCCAGGATATGTTGTTCTCCGGTCGGGTCCAGTAAGCGAGGGACAATGCCCCAGGCTAACATCCAGAGTACAAAGGCTCCTAAGAGAGCATACAGGCTAATCCGAACCGGCCGCCGGAAAATCCACGGTGTTGGGAGTATTTGAGAAATTTGCTTGTCGGAGGGGGGCATGTTCACGGAAAAAACAGAGAGTTTGCTTGTATACGTATAGAATGTAGCGTTTAGATGTGATCGACAATCACAGATCACTCTGTAGCGTGACAACACTCTATCAGTGGGCTTGAAAAGGGGTCAAGGTCGCAATTGTATGTTTCTGGAAGTTGAAAGTAATCCAAATTTTGAGGGGTCGTACTTTGTCCGATTCAAGGAATTAGGATCTCCTCGCTTACTAACATACGTCAAGTCCTATGAACGAGCATCCCGAGGGGAATGGTGTCATGTGACGGGATGGTGCGACGATCTTGATCAGCCTCTTTGCCCTGCTTATGCGCAAAAAGTTGAGGATTCAGGGGCGGGAACCACCTTTATTATTTTTGGTGGGAATTGGGGTATTCGCTTAAAGCCGGAGAGCGCTGCTGGCGAATGGAGTCTGTATAATGCTGAGCAATGGGGAGAAGGGTATTTGTCGATAGGTGAAGAGCGAGACTTGCGGTTTGCCTAAATACACGTTCGTTGTTGCCTGCTCTAATCTTCATATTGCGGGCGTGGGATGGATTTGACTGCTGGAGGTTGTACCGGAGGTTGTTGTCGAAATTCAGGAGAAAAGGGATTAAGAATCGGTTCATGCGTTAAGCGTTGTTGTCGTTCAACGAATTGGAGGCTTTGTGTTGTGATTTCTAGCCTGTCGATGGGTGTTGTGACAGAAAGGTCTTTGGGAATCCCATTAATCGCAAACATTTGGTAAGCTAAGGACCAGGATAACTGTTCCCGCACGCGTTCCTTGACGATGAAGGAGGCTTCGGGTGAAGGTGGACCTTTCAACACCAGAACCCATAAATTCGATCGAAAAGCTGGTGCCGATTCTTGGTGGGGAGGGAGAAATTCCGGAACAAGAGACTGAATGGATTCCAATGAGACCGCTGGAGAGAACTCAATTTCGCATCGCTGCACATACAAGGTTGGATCATTTTTACCTTCAGTGAGGTCGGGGATATAGGTAAATACATACCGAACTTGAATGCCATTTCGTGTATACGTATACACGTCTTCCCCATTTTCAGGGGAAACTAAATTTTTAAAATATTTTTTCCAATCTTGAAACGTGTAATAACTAAATACTCGAAGCGCGGCTTTTCGGGAGCGAACAGCCATGGGTACTCCGAGTTGCGTGCGCAATTCGTCTTGCGTCAAACCCAAGAAGCCATCGTCAAAATAGGGCGTGGCGAACGAAACTGCAGGGGGAATTCCAATGCTCCCAACACACAGGAAAATGGCGATGGTGAGAAAGCGGAGCTGAGAGAGGGAATTTTTACAACACTGATCAAGAAATGTCACATCAAGGTTTACGCGAACCATGATTGATCCTATTTGTTGAAAATCCTCGAAGTCAAGAACTCTATAATGTAGAAGACGGATGCAGAGGCAAAACGTGATTGAATCTTAAGTGTGAGACATGAGTGTCATGGGAGGACAGGCATGAAGGAAATAGTAGAAGAGCTGTTAAATAATCGAATTCTTGTGCTGGATGGTGCCATGGGGACGATGATTCAAAATCATCACTTAGAGGAAGCAGACTTTCGCGGAACGCAGTATGCGGATCATGTCTGTGATGTCAAAGGCAATAATGACTTGTTGGTTCTTACTCAGCCAAAAATCATTGAAGATATTCATGTGCAATATCTTCAGGCCGGAGCCGATATTATCGAGACAAACACGTTTAACTCCAACGCTATTTCCATGGCCGACTATAAGATGGAATCATTGGTGCATGAATTAAACGTCGCCGGCGCGCAAGTCGCCAAGCGGGCCGCTGCTCGGGTGCAGGCTGAACAGGGTCGGCAGTGTTTTGTGGCCGGGGCGTTGGGTCCTACCAATCGAACGGCCTCAATGTCGCCGGATGTCAATAATCCCGCTTTTCGTGCGGTCACGTTCGACGATTTATCTCAAGCCTATTATGAACAGGTCAAGGGCTTGGTGGAGGGTGGCGTTGACCTTCTGATGGTCGAAACCATTTTTGACACATTGAATGCCAAAGCCGCGTTTTTTGGCATTGCCCAATATTGTGAAGAAATCGATCGCGAGATTCCCATTATGGCGTCTGTGACGATTACGGATCTGAGTGGCCGGACGTTATCAGGGCAGTTGATAGAAGCCTTTTGGAACTCTATTTCCCATGCCAATCTTCTGAGTGTCGGGATTAACTGTGCGTTAGGGGCCAAGCAAATGCGGCCCTACATTGAGGAACTCTCTCATGTCGCGCCGGTGTATATCAGTTGCTATCCGAATGCAGGATTGCCGAATGCATTCGGGGGATTTGATGAGACCCCGGAACGAATGGGCGAGGATCTTCGAGATTTTGCCAGCCAGGGTTGGGTCAATATTGTAGGTGGATGTTGCGGAAGTACGCCCGATCATATTCGGGCAATTGCGGAAGGTGTGAAAGATTGTGCTCCGCACAAAAAAGTGCATGTTCCACGAGTCACCCGATTAAGCGGATTGGAACCAGTCGCGATTCGGCCCGAAGCCAATTTCCTGAATATTGGGGAGCGGACCAATGTCACGGGTTCCCCAAAATTTTCTAAGTTGATTCTCAATGGAGAATTGGAAGAAGCCTTGGCCGTGGCGCGTCAGCAAGTGGAAGGGGGTGCGCAAATCATTGATGTGAATATGGATGAAGGGCTCTTGGATTCGGAAAAAGCGATGGTGGAATTTTTACACCTCATTGGCTCTGAGCCGGATATTTCGCGTGTGCCCATCATGATTGACAGCTCCAAATGGTCGGTTATTGAAGCAGGGCTCAAATGTATCCAGGGCAAAGGTGTCGTCAATTCCATCAGTCTGAAGGAAGGCGAGGAGAAATTTCTCGAGCAGGCGCGTCTCATTAAACGCTATGGCGCGGCTACAGTGATTATGGCGTTTGATGAATCCGGGCAGGCCGATACGATGGAACGAAAAGTGGAAATTTGTACGAGGGCCTATCGTCTTCTCACCGACCGGCTTGATTTCCCCCCGGAAGACATCATTTTTGATCCCAATATTTTAACTGTCGCCACAGGCATGGAAGAGCACAATGCGTATGCGGTGAATTTCATTGAAGCCACACGACAAATCAAGGCGACCTTACCCTTCTGCAAAGTCAGTGGGGGAGTCAGCAATATTTCCTTTTCCTTCCGAGGAAACAATGTGGTGCGTGAAGCCATGCATTCAGCGTTTCTCTACCATGCGATCAAAGCCGGGTTGGACATGGGGATCGTGAATGCCGGTCAATTGGGAGTCTATGAAGAAATCCCCAAAGATTTACTCAAGCTGGTGGAAGATGTGCTGTTGAATCGTCGGCCTGAAGCGACGGAAGAACTCGTCACTTTTGCCGAGACCGTGAAACAAAAGGGCAAGACGGTGGTGAAGGATGATGCCTGGCGTCAGCGGCCAGTCGAAGCGCGACTCTCACATGCGTTAATCAAAGGCCTTGTGGAATTTATTGATAGTGATGTGGAGGAAGCCCGCCAGAAACTCAATAAGCCCTTGGATGTGATTGAAGGGCCCTTAATGGATGGCATGAATGTGGTGGGAAAATTATTTGGTGAGGGCAAAATGTTTTTGCCGCAGGTTGTCAAAAGCGCACGTGTCATGAAAAAAGCCGTAGCGTATTTGCTGCCATTTATGGATAAGGAGAAAGGTGAGGGAGAGAGCCGGAGCCAAGGGAAAATCTTGCTGGCGACTGTGAAGGGAGATGTTCATGACATTGGAAAAAATATCGTTGGCGTAGTCTTGGCATGCAATAATTATGAAATCGTTGATCTAGGCGTCATGATTCCCTGCGACAAAATCTTGCAGAGGGCGAAGGAAGAGAAGGTTGATATCATTGGCTTGAGCGGTCTGATTACTCCGTCCTTAGATGAAATGGCACATAACGCGAGAGAAATGGCGCGAGAAGGTTTTTCCGTTCCCTTGCTCATTGGCGGAGCAACGACGAGCAAGGCGCACACAGCCGTGAAAATCGCTCCGGGTTATCCCAATCCTGTTGTTCATGTGTTGGATGCCTCCTTAGCGGTGAATGTTGTGCGCAAGCTCATGAGCCCTAGAGATAAAGACGCTTTTGTGCAAGATATTCAGGAGAAACAGCAGAAAACGCGAGAAGCCTATGCCTCGAAGACAACAGCCAAAAAACTTGTATCTTTAGAGGAAGCCAGAAAGCGTCGCGTTGAAATTGATTGGGAGACGACTGATATCGCTATGCCACGTGTCCTTGGCACCAAAATTCTTGAGGATGTCTCGCTTGAGACACTGGTGCCGTTCATCGATTGGTCCCCGTTTTTTCATGCCTGGGAATTGCGAGGAAAATACCCCAAGATTTTCGAAGATCCGGTAGTCGGTCCCAAAGCCAAAGAACTCTTCGATGATGCCCAAAAGTTACTACAGGAAATCATTGATGACAAGCAGCTCAAGGCAAAGGGAGTCTATGGATTGTTCCCAGCCAATAGCCAGGGTGATGACATCTCTATCTATGCGGATGAGACTCGTTCGAAAGCGATCTCGGTTTTTCATACGTTGCGGCAGCAAAGTGAAAAGCCTCAGGGCGATTCACATTATGCATTGGCTGATTTCGTGGCTCCACAGTCATGTGGAAAGGCTGATTATGTTGGTGGATTTGCCGTGACAGCTGGCATTGGTATCGAGGCCATCTGTCAACGGTTTGAACAGGATCATGATGATTACAACTCCATCATGACAAAAGCGCTGGCTGATCGATTAGCGGAAGCCTTTGCCGAATGGTTGCATCGTGAAGCGCGGAAGGAATGGGGATTTGGTCAAGATGAACAATTGACCAGCCAGGAGCTCATTCAAGAAAAATATCGTGGCATTCGTCCAGCACCGGGCTATCCGGCTTGTCCAGATCATACGGAAAAACAACATTTGTTTGAGTTGCTGCACGTGGGAAAAAACATCGGGATTCAACTCACTGAGTCCTATGCGATGTATCCGGCTGCGTCAGTCAGTGGATTCTACTTCTCGCATCCTGAAGCCAAATACTTTTCTGTTGGGAAATTGAAGCACGATCAAATCCAAGACTATGCCAAACGAAAAGACATGGAAGTTTCTGTGGTAGAGCGCTGGCTTTCACCTAATTTAGGCTATGACCCGGAAAACGCGTAAAAGAATTTCCCTGGCAATAGCCAATTTGTGACGAGTCTTGTGGGTAAGAACAAACCTTGCTTATCCGGTCTGCACATCATACCGCTATAAGTGGGATGATTACTCTCATTTATCTACGGCCAACCCACTATAGATAGTAGG
>QIMB01000192.1 GCA_003233615.1 Nitrospirota bacterium | reverse complement strand
GGTTCATGCTACGCACAAACCGCACTAGGTGGCGTCAAGTGCATATGCAGGAAAAACGGGAGTTCCAAATTGGGCGATTCAATAAGTTTTTCAACAGGTTAGACGAAACCCTGCGCAACTTTTCGTCCCTTTGTTGGGTTAGACCCATAATTGTCAAACCCACCATACCTCAAGACATAGAAAGATTGTAATCACGGACACTCAGTGCCGGCTAATCAGCACTATCCGAATGCCAAGTGTTGACCGGAAGCAGTCGTTCGATGATGTGATAATATAGACTAGGCTTTTTTTGAATGGTCAGGATAGACGACCTTGGCATTTCTCCAAAAGTCTTTCGGCAACGACGGACCTTCGGGCGCATCATCACGCGTCCGGTCCTTCATCTTCAATACCTCTTCTAAGGTGAGTGTTGTAAGCTTTTTCCTTGTCATGTTTTACCTATGCGAAGGCTGTGACGGGTCAGGTTCCTTCTTCGCTCGCACATAGGATTCCAGCACCGCATTAATGCGGGTCTGGTATCCTTTCCCCCCCGCTTTAAAATATTCCAGCACGGATTCTTTCACGCGAATGGTCAGCGGAAGCGTTTTATCTGGTTCGACCCATTCCGCATTTTCCCAAAACTCTTCATCAAGTTCAGGAATATCACTAAAATCTATCTTCTCGTCTGGAATTGCCTTGAGTGCCTCAATCCGTGTCTTCGAGATCGACGGCAGGTCTTTCCGACTTTTTCGTATAGTAGGCATGATAGGTACTCCTTTCTCGTTTATTGGCTTTACGGGCTGAGATAATCCGAATAGCTTCATCACGATCCGTATGGACCACGACCGCCACAATTGTTCCGGCAATCATTCCAATAGTAATTTTCCGCACTTCGCCATACTCTTCACGGGTATCAACACGGGACAGATGCACATCATCGAACACCTGCACCGCTTCTTCGAAGCTGGTTCCGTGTTTGTCGATGTTGAGACGGTTCTTTTCTTCATCCCACTCAAAGCCCATATTTAATGTTAGTACAATTTGTACATACTGTCAATTTTGTTGATTTCGATTCCATATCTGATAATCGTCTTTATCAGATATCCTAAAGTCCTTACGTCCGTCCGTTTTCTCTCTGGGAAGATTTTCTAGATTCCTATCTGTTTGACTTCATCTAAAGTCTAATTGTACGGATCGTCGTCCATACGAGGCGCGTCGTCTTCGTCTCGGCCTGTCCGGCCATGATCTGAGCATCTTCCAATTGTGCTTCGGTGTTAGACAGATACGGTCTGTAGTAACGGAAATTCAGACCAGGATAGCCTGTTCTGACTTTCATGTTCCGAAGACACACAAAAAAGTCGTTCCGCTGCGGGCAGCTATGAAAATGTTTTGAATGAAGTGCTTGGTCTGTGCTTGTGTGTTAGTCAGGATCGGAGTAACGTTGGCCGCCACTACCGGACCAACTCGTGTTGCCGATTTCTTGTGATTCCCAGAGGGCTTGGATTTCTTGATTGGCGAGATCTGATTCTTTTTCTTGTAATTTTTCTTCACTGCCAACTAATTTTTCCTCTGGTTTTTGAGTTACAGCCTGGGTTGGTTCTGGGCCTCGGCCGCGGGGAGAGTCTTTTGGTAGGACATTGATAGGCATGGCACTTAACCATAGCAGGGTTCGTGATCAGTTTTCCACCAAAGCTGGTTGTAACTCGGTTGTGCGATCAACGGGCTCTGATTCAACCTGCGGCCCTACGGTTTGAAGAGCCGAGACAATCCATCCATATCGTTCCTCGGCCCATGCATTCAATGCTGTCGCGGTTTCGAAGACTAAATCCCAAGCGGGGATAGAATCCAGGAGCAATAACTGATGTGGCTGGTTCAGCCCTGGATAATAGACGACTAATACTGCTGATTTGCCCATCAGGCTGATGTCGGTGAACATGTGAATCATGGCTTGTGAAGGATCGTCACTGTTCTTGAAGCCGCTTCCACAATAGGTCCATACACACGATGCAAGAATTGTTGGATCGTTTCATACGGGGATTTTGAATGATGTAAATTCAGGTTCGGGCCTTCTCCTATAAGATTATTCGTGAGGTAGTCGATGGCTTCCCATGCCGGCATAGTTCCTGAATTGACGATCGAGTCCATCAGGTAAGACATCCAGTTTCGCGATTCTTGCAGAGTCATGGTATTCATGGTGTATTCCTCGCACGCAGTCCTTTTCTCATGAAAAGGGAAGGCAAAAATGTTGTTGAAGGAGTCTGCTGTTTAGGTGGGACTGTCGTACACTTGACTACGTATGGTAATAGATAACACTGTTTTGGTCAATTTCGTGATATGGCCTGTCAGGCAATCATTTCCCATTTGCCCTTGACCATCCATTTTTCAAGGACTTAGAATACGTTATTGTTCCGTCAAAAAATAGCGATATATCAATAAGTTACTTCTGATTTGATTCTTTGAATAGATATAATCTTTCTCGGATATTTCCCAGTGATAGATAATTCATATTTTTACCTAGGAATTATAGATGAGAATTAATTATGACAAAGGCGGGTTGATTAGTCCCTTCCGGACTAAATCTCAACCAGCTGAGAATTCTGGAAGACCAGAGAAGCATGCGAAAGTCATGTTGATCTTCCCTCCTGATTGGTATCCTTCCGAACCTTATTTGAGTCTCCCAACATTAACGGCGTTTCTTCGTGATGCCGGGCATGATGTGGTGCAAAAAGACGTCAATCTTGAAATGTACGATTGGTTTTTTAGTGCGGATTTTTTACGGCGAGTGTTGAAAAAGGTGCCTCAGCAGTTAGACCGGTTGAAAAAAATAGCCCGAGATCGTAATTTGTCCGACGCCGAAGTGGAATTGCAGCTTGCGCTCTGTGACTGTACGCGCAGTCGGATTGGAGAGCTGATTGAAAAAGCTGAAGAGGCCAAACGTATTGTGCGCACACCAGAGTTCTACAACAGTGAAAAACTGGAATGGGCCATCGCGGTCTTTCGGGAGGTCACGGCCACGATTTCGTTAGTGTATTCTCCAGCCAGAATTTGTATGCCTCCTATGGAAACGGATTTATCGTATAAGCTCTTTATGTCTTCCGAGGTGCTGGATGCGGTGAATGATACGCAAGTGAATGTCTATCGGGATGTGTTTGAGCATATCGTCAAACCGGCCATTATCGCGGAGCAACCTGATGTGATTGGTATTTCGATTGTTCTTCGCCAACAATTGTTTTCATCGATGACTTTTTGCGCGATGATTAAAGAACAATTCCCTGACATTCATGTCACGATTGGCGGAAATACCGTGACGAGGTTTCGGGACGTCCTACCGAATATCCCAAAACTTTTTGCATTGTTTGATAGTGCTATTGTGTATGAAGGTGAGACGGCGCTGCTGCGATTGGTCGAAGGTATTGCCAATGGGACGGAGCTGTCACATGTGCCGAATCTCATGTTCAAAGATGCTGGAGGTATTCACGTCAATAGCGAAACCTTTGCCGAGAACATGGGCGCCTTGCCGCCTCCGGATTTTGATGGGTTGCCGTTGGAAAAATACTTTGTCCCTGAACCGATCTTGCCCTATCTGGCGACGCGAGGGTGCTATTGGGGGCGATGTGAATTTTGCGATCATGGTGAAGGTTATACCTCTGGATATCGAACCAAAAAGGATTGGCAGATCATTGAAGAGCTCACTTTTTTGAAACAGAAATATCAGACACGGCATTTTCATTTTACGGATGAATCGTACCCGCCAGCCTTGTTTCGAAAGTTAAACAGGAAACTGGTTGAATCGAAGTTAGATATTGCCTGGACGACGCATATTCGATTTGAAAAAAGCCTTTTGGATGATGAGATCTGGCAGGACGCGCAAGATGCGGGGTGCAAATATTTGCATATGGGGTATGAGTCGGGGAGTGAGCGAGTCTTACAGTTGATGGATAAGGCTACGACCACTGAAATTATCCAACGCAGTCTGGAGTTGTCTTCACGCCATGGGGTGTGGAATCATGTGATGGGCTTTTTCGGGTTTCCAGGCGAAACCTATGAAGAGGCAAAGTTTTCGACAAATTTCTTGGAAGACCATCGAGCCCATGTGCATTCAATCGGGTTTGGCACATTTGATTTGAGCAAACATACGCCGGTGGCGCAGAATCCTGAAAAGTTTGGCATTACGGTGTATAAAAATCCTGACTGGGATTTGGCCATGGACTATTATTTTACGGTGAAAAAAGGTTTGAGTATCGAAGACGCCGAACGTGTGTTTGAGGAGTTTGAACAAAATCATTACGCTGGATGGGATCTGAAAATTTTCGTCCGTGAATATGTGTTTCTCTATGTGTCGTATTATGGCACCAATAATCTCCCGACCTTGCAATTTCAGCTAGACTCACAAGATCCCTCCTCTCAACTCGTCTCGGCGTAATCGTTAGGAAGGGATGACGATGACTGATACCCTCATTGTTCTTGACCGGGCAGCGTCGACCACCAAGCCCAGACGCGCATTTAAAACCATGCTCCTGTTCCCACCGGAATGGGTGCCGACCGCTCCCTATCTTGCCCTCCCAAGTCTGACAGCTGTCCTGCGAGCGTATGGCCATGAGGTCATTCAAAAAGATATTAACATTGAGATGTATAATTTGTTTTTTACGGACACCTTTCTGATTTGTGTGAAAATGCGAATGGATCAGCAGCGTCGGATATTAGAAGAGAAAGAAGTTCGTCAGCAGTTATCTGATGTTGAGTGTGAACGATTAGTCTGTCTCCGGTCGCAGGATGGTGTGGATGTGATGGCCTTGGCTGCGAAGGCTGAAGAAGCCAAGGCTGTTGTGCGGGGACAAGAATTTTATCACGCCGAGAAATTGGAATGGGCGCTCAATACATTTCGAGATGTAATGCAATTCATTTCGGCAGCATATTTCCCTGCCTCCCTCGTGTTCTATCCCATGGAAAGTAATTTAGGGTATCGATCTGGAGTCTCCACTGAAGTCTTAGCGAGTTTAGAAGATGAACATGTCAATATCTATCGAGACGTCTGTCGACAACTTGTGCTTCCAGCCATTCATAAGGAACAACCGGAGGTCATTGGTGTGTCCATTGGGACGCAAATGCAATTGTTGGCGGGGATGACGTTTTGCAAAATGATCAAAACGGAGTTTCCTGATATTCATATTACCGTGGGTGGTAATGTGATTACCCGGTTACAAGATGATTTGCCCAAGCAGGACAAATTTTTTTCAGACGTATTTGATTCAGCCATTCTGTATGAAGGTGAGCATGCCCTGTTGTGGTTATTGGAAGCCTTAGCCGGAGAACGGACCTGGGAACAGGTCCCGAACCTGATGTGGGTTCATGATGGACAAGTCACGGTCAACACGGAAATTTATACTGAGAAGACGACGTCGTTGCCGCTTCCAGATTTTGATGGATTACCGCTCGATATGTATTTTGTGCCAGAGCGAATTTTGCCCTATCTCGCCACACGAGGGTGCTATTGGGGACGGTGTACATTTTGCGATCATGGACAAGGCTATTTTGATCAATATCGTGGCAAGCCTGCTCAGGATGTCGTTCGAGAAATTAAGGCCCTCAAAGAAAAATACCATGCCCAACATTTTTTGTTTTCCGATGAGTCCTATCCGCCTGCTTTATTAAAAAAAGTGACACAACTGTTGATTCAAGAAGAGGTGAAGATTAAGTGGACCACCTTGATTCGATTTGAGGAAACGCTACAAGATCCGGAAATATGGAAGCAGGCTGTCCAAGCCGGGTGCTGTACGCTGTATTATGGGATGGAGTCAGCGAACGAACGTGTTCTGGAGTTGATGGATAAACATGCCAAAAAATCTGTGATAGAGAATAATTTGCGAGAGGCAGCCAAGGCGGGTATTTGGAATCATGTGATGGCCTTCTATGGGTTTCCAGGCGAAACCCAGGACGAAGCGGAAGAGACTCGTCAATTTCTCTTGGACAACAAACGATATATTCACTCTGTCGAGTTATTTTATTTTGTCGCCTATCGACATACGCCCATGGTCAGGAATCCTGAAAAGTTTGGCATCACGATTCATAAACAAGACGACTACGATATGCCATTGGATTATTATTATACGTTGAATGAGCCGGGGGGAATGACCTGTTTAGATGCCATGAAAATGGCAGAAGAATTTTATCAAAATGACTTTGAGCCTTGGGCTGTTCGAGTGAATGCCCGCGAACATGTCTTCCTCTATATTTCAAAATATGGCACAAATTACCTTCCGGATATTTATGCAATGAAAGCGGGGAAGGAGGAGCCACGAACTGATGGTGTTCAAGGGCTCATTACTTGGCCTGTTGCTCACGGTCCTGCAGAGAATGATAAGACTGGGGAATCGGGCATGTCTCGAGTGGTCAGTCACGCCGCTCCCTGATCGTACGTGCAGTATTGATTGCAGTCTTTTTTAAGAAAACAATTGCGTAACGATTTAACACCATCTTGTCATTTTGTGTGGAACGAAGAATCTGTCCCAGACTGACCGATGTTCATGGAGCACACGGTACGGTAAGGAAAAGACTCGGTGTGGGTACATTAGCCTTGATGTGCTGAATTGTTGCGCAATTTTTTGAATGATAATTGTCACGCTGAGGGGGGCTAGCTTGCCTGTTCTGAATTCACGTAGGGCAGGAGTAATTGATACGCAGCCTGAATGTCTTTTGTTTTGGCTTCTCCTTTTTTATACATTTCCATATATTTCCCAGGATTATTTGTGAGCCCGGCATATCGTGCTGGATGCCATGTTCGACGAGTTTCGTTATATCGTTGGGTGAGGGTGTCTTGTGAAAATGGGTGAGTCAGATTGAGCAACGTCATGGCTTCTTTAACATGCGTTGATGGAGATGGTTCTTGGGTTGCCATAAAAAGATGATGCCAGATGAGTTCGATGATGCGTAGGTGCAGTTTTTCAGAGGATCGGGCTTTCTGTCAATTCGCTCCGTATACTATCTCACATTACACCAATATTTCGATACGCAATTCTCATGTCTCGTGAACTCCCTCTCTTAGAAGCACCAAGGTTATTTGCGAAACAGGATTATCGTGTTGTCTTGAAGCAGGAGATGGACGGAGGTAAGATTCCGTTAAGCTTAGGGAAAGCGTGCCCTGTCAAATGTGCGTTTTGTTATGAGTTAGATCACTCTTACCGGGAAACCTTGGATCCTCCAAAGACGACGCAAGAAGACTGGGAGTTTATGTTGAATTACATTAATTCCCGGCCAACGGATCCTCAGCAGTTTTGGTGTTTGGGTGGCAATGAATTCATGGAATGGACCGATCTTTTCCTGCACCCGAAGGCGATGGAATGGCTCGAAGACTTTTTGAAGTACACAGATAAGAATATTCAATTTTTTACCGTTGGTTTTGTCCATGTTCCGAAAATTCATAGTTTGTTTGATCAATATCCAGGACGCATCAATTTTGAATTATCGGTGATTACGCTTGGTGAGTATCGACAGAAACTCATGCCGCATGCGCCTTCGGTGAAACATTTGATGAAGGTGCTCGATGGTCCTGCAGTCTCGTCAGCCAACTTTTACGCATTTGATCAGGATACGATGTCTGATGATGCCAAAACCATTTCTAAAATCAATTCACAGTGTGTGTTGTGGATGGGTTGCCTCACGCCGGTAGGAGGTATTAACGAATCAACGAAGACCATTATGCGGCAAGGTAGACAATATCTGCCTCTTGAAGCTGAAAAAATTTATGATGCTGGTCTTCCAAATTCGACCACAATCCATACTGAAGCCTACGTCACGGCTTTTCTCAATCGGCGCCGAATCATCAGCTTGTTTGATTCCTTAGAATTAGAAAAGCGGGATTCCGTTGTGATGGCGGGAAGTGTGTACCGTATTTTAACTATGTTTCGAAAAAACAGAGCCAAGTATTTACACGTGCCTAACGCGACCTTAGGTGGAGATTCAGACTGTACTGTACTGCTGACTCTCAATGATATTGCAAAATGTCTCACCACGGAAAAATATGTCTACATTCCGCAATGTATTGTGGAATCAGGTCGAGGTTCCGGTCGCGATATCGCGGGAGTGCATGTAGATGAATTTGTGAAGATGACGGGTGTGAAGGTGAGAATATTACGGAAGATTGATACAAAATTTGCGAATAATCGTTTATACCGAAATGGGGCGTTACAGAATTATGTGGAAGATTATGTGCGAAATCCACTCACGCATTCGTATGAAGCGTTTCCTCTGACAGCATAATGGAAGAGATTTTCCTCGAAGGAATAACTGACATGATCCTAAAGCCGTTTGCGCAATGTATTCTCATCTGACCGTTTTCTGAATGGATATTTCTCGAAACTGCCTTCAGTTTTATCAGGCGGATGTATTTACGAATGAACCGTTTGGTGGAAATCCTCTTGCCGTATTTCCCGATGCTGGTGCATTGACCGATAGAGAGTTTCAGCAAATCGCTCGAGAGATGAATCTTTCAGAAACGGTGTTTGTTCTGCCAGCGGCCGACCCACGAGCGGCTGCAAAAATCCGTATTTTCACTCCATCGCAAGAAATTCCATTTGGCGGACACCCAGTGCTAGGCACGTTCTATGTGTTGGGTATGCTCAAGCGCATTCCGCTACAGGAGCCTGTGACAAAAATATTCTATGAATGCCACATAGGTGTCTTTCCACTTGAACTGATTGTTCTCAAAGGACAGATTGAACAGGTGGTGATGTCTCAACCTTCTCCTGAATTTCTCGAGGTGGTGAGCGAGGTGGAGGTGCTGTATGAATTGGCGAAGGCGTTAGGTGTACACAAATCGCTGATTAGTGATTCGCCTTTTCCTGTCGAGTTAGTCTCAACGGGATTGCCGGTGTTAATCGTGCCGATTCGAACCCTTACTGCAGTGAAGTCCATGCAGGTCAATCATGCTGGAATTCGAGATGTCTGCGCGCGTGTAGGCGCAAATGGAATCATGGTCTATACAACGATGACACTCGAAGAAAGTTCTGCGGTGCATACCCGCATGTTTGCCGACCCCATTGGGATTCCAGAAGATCCAGCGACGGGTAGTGCCAGTGGGGCGTTGGGCGCGTATTTGGTAAAAAACGGAGTTGTGGATGTGGGGCCGACGACCGAAGTGGTGATAGAGCAGGGCTATGAAATTGACCGGCCTTCCAGGATTTTAGTGCAAGTCTTTTCTGACGATGATATAATTCAGGAAATTAAAGTTGGCGGGCAGGTCGTAATGGTTGCAGAAGGCAAGATGGTGTATTAAGCATAGGATTCCTATAATCCTGAAAATCTATTTCACCAACTCTCCAGCAATATGACCCATCTCAGGCAGAATCAACTGTTCCATGGCCAGCTGAACAGCGCCTTGCGACCCTGGGATAGAAAAAATAACCAAATGTTCATGAATGCCAGCAGTGGCGCGGCTCAGCATGGCTGGTGAGCCGATGTCTTGAAAGCTTAAATAGCGAAACAACTCACCAAATCCATCCAATCGTTTTTGTAAAAATCCATCAACGGCTTCAAATGTGGAATCGCGACGGGAAATACCGGTTCCTCCGTTAATAATGATCACCTGCTTGTCGGTCTGTTGTGCGGCTTGTTTGAGTAACTGCGTAATGTCTTCTGGTTCATCTTTGATGAGATGGTATTCGCGAATTGAATGGCCTTGCTCTTTGAGTAAATGACAAATCAGCTTCCCGCTGGTATCGGTATCCTTGGTGCGTGAATCGCTACAGGTGACAACCATACAACTTAATGGATTGGCACCATCGTTTTTGTGGGTCACATGCGATGGCTGGCCATCTTTGTCGTGATGCGTATGTTGGTCATGAGAGCGATGGTCACCCATGATTGCGTGCTTTCTCGGGTGAGTAAATTAGGACCACACGGAATCGGGGTTGAGTTGTGTGGCAGGCTCACCTTTTTTGATATGTTCATCTAAAATAATGGCCACATCCGAATCTTTGACTTGTGAGTACCAAGTCCCAGTTGGGTAGACCACGACATTTGGTCCCTGTTCACATGGTCCCAAGCATGTTGTCCCGGTCACAAGTACTTCCCCTGGTTGAACCCCTCGCTCAATGAGTCCCATATTCAACGCCATCAGTAAATTCTGAGCCCCAGTTGCCCCACAAGACGGTTTGGGGTGGCCAGGAGGGCGGGAATTGGTACAGACGAGGATGTGATATTTTGGTTTAGGCATGACAGCTCCTTATCGTGAAAAGAACGTGAAAGACTGTTGCGAGTAAGATGGACTGTGTCTGGCTATGATGGTGCTATCGAGGGCGGAGGAGATCCCACATATCTCGACATTCATCTGGCAATTTCCAATGTCGGACACCGGTCATGACCCAGTCTAAATAATGGTCTTTGGCCTTGAATTTTCCGATGGCGTGTCCGACGTGCGTGGTCACAAATTCTTTGTGTTCGTCTTCAGTAAATACATTCATTTCAACATGTCGAAAGGCTTCTTCTGGTAAATCACCCTCGAACTTGTCCAGTTCTCGTACGTCTTCTGGAGTGAGTTCAAAGACCGCCCCCCAGACGCGTTCACCGGAAGATGGTGTGATGGTTGCGAGTCCGCACCGCCATTGATTGGACCACCGTCCGAACGTGATGGTGTGATCTGGAATATAGGCTTTGAATAACAGTTGGTGCTCTGGTGCACGTCGTTGTAATTGTGTGGGATTGAGATTGTCAGCATACATGAAGAATCGCATTGATATATCCTATTCGTTTGAGCAACAGATAGTATTACCATACTGCCTTTGCGCACTGTCAAGGATGGGTTGTAAGTTTGCATGTGACTACTCAGTGGACAGACTGAAGGCCGAAGGCTTTTCAAGGCTAAGCATGAGTGAGCATACAACAGGATTCGTCATTGATTGAACCAAGGATTGTCCAAACCGAGAAGGTCTTGAATGGCTTGATCGGAGTGTTCTAGCGCGTGTGAGCTTTCAGTCTTCAGTCTCAATACTTGAGTCATGACGTTTGAAGAAGAGTTGCACGTGTGAGAAGTGTTTTTTGAAAGACTGAGATTTCAAGTACGGGTATGTTGAATATGATCACTTCCATAGCTCATGCATAGCTGAGATGCCATCGACGGCAGGAGCCACGGGAATGGTCAACAAAGTCCGTCCGGCAAGGCCGCAGCCATTTTGGCGCACGGAGTGTACTCTCAGTACGTGAGCACAGTAAAATGGCGAGAACGCCGCTGGCGGCTTTTTTCAACATTTCCAGCACTGAAAAATACAACGAAAGGTTCGACCGCTGTGACACCCAGACATTGTCAGTTTTTAGGTGTCAGGTGAAGTTGGCCCTCAGCATGGTCGAGCTGAACGAGAAAACCATCAAAAAAACTCAAACCTAAAAGTCCATCAACCTCTTCCGGGAAATTGGGGAGGGTGTGTATGACGACACGTACATCATTACGTCCTGCATCGCCTACGCGGATTTTCCGAGCAATCCCCATTGTGGCTTGAACGGTGCCTCCTGCGGTATGCAGATTGATAGGTGCGTGGCGAGGATCAGATTGGATCCCGGCGTCAAACGCGAGGTTTTCTGATATCGTGGTAAAGGATGCACCGGTGTCAACGACAAGTTTTGCTTCGTAGAGGTCGTTAAATTCAACAGAGGCAACCCACACTCCGCCGAAACGCTCCAAAGGGATTATTGAATCTTCTGAGTCTGCCGTCACACTTCCAGAATTCGAGATAGCTGCCTGAGCTTTGACAAGAGCTTGGTCCAAGGGTAGGCGACTAACAAGAGCCTGTCCGCCTATGACTGTTCCAATGACAAGCAATGCTAATAGAAAAAATGAACGACTTGACCCCATCACAGAAGCTCCTACAGTAGTATCGCAGCCAAGATTGTCATTCCTGGACGATGTCCCTACTCACATGTTATTCGGTTTTGGAGACAGAATTCTTGAAGGCGCGATTGTTTGTCTGAGCTCGTGGATGCGTGTTACTAGCGATTACTTGCGATAATGATGTGTTGTGGCGAGGGAATGGTCATTTTTTCTCATATAACGCTGATTCAAACTATGATGATCTGCGGCTAGACGAAATTCCCATTTTCATCCTCTGCTATGAAGCACAAGAGATGATACCAGTGAATGTAAGGGGTTGGAAAATCTACTTTCTTTGGACTGGGAGTTTCACTGACGCAGTCGGCAAAGCGTCCTTCACGTCTAGCTAATGTACGTGAGTCAGGTAGCAGTTACAGGCCACGTAGTTATGTCATGAGGGGCAAGAAGGTACTGTGAATACATGGCTAAAAAGAGGAGACTCAGACATTGAATTTGAAGTGACAAACGTCGCCGTCTTTGACGATATATTCTTTGCCTTCTGAGCGGATGAGCCCCTTCTCACGTAAGACGGTTTCTGTGCGGTATTGGTCGATCTCGGTCCATCCATAAATATCCGCCTTAATAAAACCCTTTTCGAAATCGGTATGAATGACGCCGGCAGCTTGTGGAGCCTTGGCTCCAATAGGGATGGTCCAGGCTCTCACCTCTTGGGGGCCGCAGGTAAAGTACGAGCATAGCCCGAGTGTGGCATACGTCCCGACAATGACCTTTTCCAGGCCGCTTTGCTCCATACCGAGATCTTTCATGAAGAGTTCACGGTCTTCGCCGGCCAGCTCGACGATTTCGCTTTCTAACTTACTGCAAATGACAACTGATTCGGAGTCACGGGCTTTTGTGAAATCCTGGAAATCGGCAATGACAGCCTGATCCGGGTTCTCGTCAGTGTTGCCAACATAGAAAATCGGCTTGGCTGTTAAGAGAAAATACTCCTTCAACATGTTCGGTTCAATCCCGAGCGCGCGGGCGGGCGTACCGTTTTCTAGTCCAGTCTTGAGAGTTTCGAGAATCAATAGGGTTTCTTTTGATGCCTTATCTCCGGACTTGGCCTTGCCCGAGACTTTATCAAATTGTCTGGTAAGACTGTCCAAATCAGCCAACATCAGTTCCATCTCAATAACCTCAATGTCGCGTTTAGGGTCGACGCTACCCATTGTATGCACCACGTCGGCGTCCTCAAAGAGACGGACCATGTGAAGAATCGCATCGACTTCGCGAATGTTGGCCAAAAACTTGTTGCCAAGTCCTTCACCTTGAGCCGCCCCTTTCACGAGGCCGGCAATATCCACAAAACGGCAGGATGCCGGAATGGTTTTCTTGGGGTGGAAGAGTTCGGTCAGGCGGGCTAAGCGGGCATCAGGCACCGCCACGACGCCAACATTCGGTTCAATTGTCGTAAACGGGTAATTTGATGCAGCCGCACTTCCAGAGGTGAGCGCATTGAAAATAGTAGATTTGCCAACGTTAGGGAGTCCGACGATACCAATTTCCATACGGCACGCACGGTATCAAATCGTAGTCGTGTTGGTCTCTAAGCCAAAAGCCCTATTAGGTGAAGGTTTCATGGGCAAGTGAGGCGCCTTTTTTGAAAAATATGAGCGTGAATGTGTTTCTCATTCAACCGAAAGACGGCAGTTGAGTGCGAAAAAGCTGTGCAAGCAATTGATGTGCACAGGGAATGTACACATTGCGTGGTCACCTTGTAGGTGATGAGTCAATTTTTAAATTTTCTAAGCTTAAATTTTCTAAGCGCGTTAAGGGTTTGTGCAGACTTTCGTGATCCAACTGCTGTTTTTAGGTTCAATCAGAGAAATGGGGGGGCGACTCTTACGTGTAGGGTTGTCCCTACAGTTCATGTGTGTTTCCAAATGTTTCGTATGGTCTGAGTATCTGTTTGTTCCCTTACCCATCCCTATAATTGTGGCTATGTTCAGTCCTTTATCTGTTTCAGCACAGCATGATCTTTGCAAAAAATATAATATTTTCATGAATTGTATCGGTGTCAATTCGGTGGTTAAGGATTCACTGTTTCATCCGATGAGTTACAGCGTTCCTCGTTCCCATGCTTCGTTTACCCATGTGCAATGAACACGAACACAAAGTTATGTGGTTGCTGATAAAGAACAAAGAGGGGAGTACCGAAATAACACGGCAGGATGATGACTGTTTGGTAATGATAAGGAGTCACCAATAACTGTGATGGGTAACGTACTCAGGGTCATTCCCTGTGGCCAAGGATTAGGAGGGGTAGTGAATCAGATGAAAAGAGCCGATTGGGGTGGTTTCGTGTGGTATTGGCTTCCCTTGCTGCTTGTTGCCACTGGCATGATCTATCTCTCATCCCTTTCAGTTCCTCAACAGGAACTTGCGGTGTTCCTCAACACCGTGCACGCTTTTATTCCTGTAGAAGGCGATATGTTTTCTGGCAATAATGACAAGGTATATCATTTTATCGAATATGCCATATTGGCAGTCCTCACCTATCGAGCTTTCTATTATTCCAGAAAAGGCCAATCTGATGTCTTCGTCGTCCTCTTGACGATCATTTGCGTGGTCTTATTCGGTTGTACGGATGAACTGCATCAATGGTTTGTCCCGCTTCGTGATTCCGATGTGTGGGACCTGATGGCTGATGCATTAGGTGGGATCTCGGGGGTGGGCTTATGGAAGGCTGCTCTCAGCTTTCCAGCGATTCGATTTTTTGAAGAACGCATTCCCCTCAAACTCCAAGTCGCATTGGGCATTCATGTTCTGAAGATATAATCCTGCTCCTTTTGTGCTTTCTCGCTCTCCTCCTCTCAAGCGATCTCTATGCATGCAATTGTTTTAAGGAGTCATATTTCGTGATGCCCATTCCGCAAAAGACGTGAAGCCCTCGGGGTACAATCCTCGGGCCATGGCCAAATTGCTGTCGGCATTTGGGCCAAAGTAGGTGTAGTCTTCGAAGTAGTTCATCATTTCTCGAAGTTCTGCCGCACCGGGGAAAGGGAAGGCGT
>QIMB01000461.1 GCA_003233615.1 Nitrospirota bacterium | reverse complement strand
CTGGCAATGTTTGAATGCGATCATCGGAAGCCCGGCCTGGTGGATCTCCCACTTCGGCGACATCCGAGGTATTCCAATATTGAATACCAAACAGAATTTCGCCTTCAGGATTGTCAGCCCAATGCCCAAAGATTCTGCCCTTCAAGCTCGTGGCTGCCACGCCTTTAAAGGAAATATCCCCTTGAGAACTGACGTCTTTGGGATCTCCTTTGGCCTTAGGATTTCCTGCAGCTGGGCCTTTTTGCGCGAAAACGGCTCCAGCCATTCCCAAGCAGGCCAAACGCACAGAGAGCTACAATCGCCCGACGTAGAGATGACTTCTTCATCTGCTCCCTCCTTACAGTGTTAGAATGACAAAAATGAAAAACAAACTTAACCATTGTATCTTCTCAAACCTAAAACGCTTTTTTAGTCACGTAATACAAGCTTTAGACCCCGATTGGCTCTCTAGGAAAATCCTTGGCCTGAGGAGGGGCAATGCTACCCGTCCAGGACATCGTTGTCAAGCCATTGATGATGCGAATTTTTAGTCTTATCCCCATTTTGCCACCATTTTTTTAGGTATCGGACCTAAGGCAGTCACCACGAACTCCTTTTGATCTAACAACTTCTGACTGAGATGGCGGATTTGCTCAGGGGAAACTCTGTCAATCGCTTTCATGATTTCGTGCAGCGTCACATGGCGACCTTGATACAGTTCATCTTTCGCGAGCTTATTCATTCGACCATAGGTTCCTTCTAAGCCCAGCATAAGATTCCCTTTGAGTTGCGTTTTGGTTCGATCCAATTCTCTCACAGCCACTGCACGACGACACAATTTCTTTGCTTCTTTCGCAATCTGCTCAATCACCGCTTCCACTTCTGTTGGTCGCGTGGCCGCATAGACCGTTAAGGTTCCGCCATCAAGAAAACTCGAAAGGTGCGAATATATTGTATAGGCCAGCCCACGCTTCTCACGAACTTCTTGGAATAATCGTGAACTCACACCTCCCCCGAAAATGGTACTCATCATATAGGCCACATATCGGTCAGGATGTCCAACCGGCAACCCTTTGAATCCCACGCAAAGGTGCACTTGTTCCAATGGTTTTGGATGAAGGCTTGTCTGTGTTGGCGGATGATCAGGCCAACAATCGTTCCCCACTTTCCCTGAACACGTTGTCGTTATTTCGCCTTTCCATTGTCCAAAATATTCGTTGGCTTGATCCAGCAATTGAGGGAAGGAAAAGTTTCCTGCAACAGCGACAATGGTGTTTTCAGGACGATAGTGCTTATGTTTGTACTGGAGAAGGGCACGGCGATCCATGTGCCGCATCGATCGTGGCGTCCCTAAAATTGGACGTCCTATCGGATGGTTGCCTAAGACATCTTTGGCATGCAACTCATGAATGTAATCTTCGGGATCATCTTGAACCGTTCTGATTTCCTCGATCACAATCTGTTTTTCTTTTTCAAGGTCTCGAACCCCGAAACGCGAATGATGGAAAAGATCCGCTAACAAATCAAACGCCGCACCCATTTGTTGATCGAGAACTTTGACGTAAAACGCCGTCGCCTCATGAGTCGTAAAGGCATTCATTTCACCACCAAGGGCGTCAATTTCGTTGGAAATCTGGGTAGCCGTTCGATTCCTTGTCCCCTTGAACATCATATGTTCAATAAAATGAGAGTAGCCTTCCTCTCCCTTGATTTCGTAGCGACTGCCTACATTTGCCCATACCCCAAGGGCGACGGATCTCAATGACGACATCCGCTCAAGCACAACCCGGACGCCATTATCTAACACAACTTTTTTATACATGGTCGTACACTCAGAATAGGTTAAGGAGAAGGTTGCTCATTCTCAGCTTGTTCTGCCATGGCTTCTTTTCGACTCAGACGAATTTTGCCTTGCCGATCAATTTCCAAGACTTTCACCAAAATTTGTTCGCCCTCAGACACTTCATCGGACACCGATTGCACACGATGGGGCGCTAATTGTGAAATATGGACAAGCCCATCAGTATTCGGAAGAATTTCCACAAACGCACCGAAATCCATAATCTTTCGAACTGTACCTAAGTAAATTTTTCCAAGTTCCACTTCTTCAACCAAGCCCAGCACGATATCCATCGCCTTTTTGGCAGAAGCCTCATCAACCGCGGCAATCGTCACGATTCCAGTGTCTTCGACATTCATTTTCACGCCACATTCCGCAATAATACCACGAATAACTTTTCCTCCTGGTCCAATGATATCCCGAATCTTATCTTGTTTAATTTGAATCGTGCTGATCCTCGGAGCATACGGGGCTAATTCGGTGCGAGGAGTCGTCAGGCACTCATGCATTTTCTCCAAAATCGTCATGCGGCCTCCATGTGCCTGCGCAAGAGCCTGCCGCATAAGGGTTGGCGTCACCCCACCTATCTTAATATCCATCTGTAACGCCGTCACGCCATCTTTTGTTCCAGCGACCTTGAAATCCATATCGCCTAAATGATCTTCCATGCCTGAAATATCAGACAAAATGGCCACCTGATCCCCTTCGAGAATCAGCCCCATGGCAATCCCTGCCACCGGGGCTTTTATCGGCGCTGCCGCATCCATAAGAGCCAATGTTCCGCTACAAATCGTCGCCATTGAGGATGACCCATTGGACTCCAAAATTTCTGACACGATCCGAATCGTATAGGGGAAATCTTCTTTTGTGGGTAATACCGCGCTCAATGCCCGTTCAGCTAATTTCCCATGGCCGACTTCCCGTCGCCCTGGTCCACGCAAGAACTTCGCCTCACCAACGCTAAACGGAGGGAAATTATAATGCAGCATGAAGGAACGAGAATATTCGCCTTCCATGGCATCAATTCGCTGTTCATCCTCTGCCGTCCCCAAAGTCACCACCCCCAAGCTTTGAGTTTCCCCCCTGGTAAATAGGGCAGAGCCATGCGTTCGCGGCAAAATGCCCACTTCACAGGTTATGGGACGAACTTCGTCATATCCTCGACCATCTGGGCGCGTTTTCTTTTCCAAAACCATCCGGCGAACTTCAGAATATTCCAACTCATGAAAGGCTTTTTTGACCTGTGTCTTCCGGTCATCATCCTCACCGGCCACCACTTCAATTGATTCGAGAAGAATCTGATCAAACCGTTCCTGACGGTCGGCTTTCCCCGGGATATACATGGCTTCGCAAATGGCAGACGCGGCTTTCGCTCGAACGGCTTGTGCCACTTCTGCATCGAGTTCCTCCGCTTGGAAGTCACGTTTGGCTTTTCCAACGAGATCCTGTAACTCCTGGATCTTCGAGATAACTTTTTTAATTTCAGCATGAGCCAATTCGATGGCATCTATCATGATGTCTTCAGCAAGCCCATTGGCTCCAGCCTCAACCATCATCACGGCATCCTTCGTGCCAGCCACAACCAAATTTAATTCACTTGTTTCCAGGGCAGTTCGATCCGGGTTGACCACAAAACTTCCATCGACCCGACCGATTCTGACCGAAGCTAAATGTCCAGCATTAGGAATATCCGAAACGGCCAACGCGGCAGACGCAGCCACAATGCCGACCACATCAGAGGTCATTGTTTGATCAATAGAAAGCACGGTCACGATGATTTGAGTTTCATAATAAAAACCATCTGGCATCAGCGGGCGAATTGGACGGTCAATCAGACGGCTGGTCAACACCTCTTTTTCGCTGGGAGCTCCTTCCCGACGAAAAAACCCTCCAGGAATTTTTCCAGCGGCATAGAATTTTTCCTGGTAATTCACGGTGAGAGGGATAAACCCGGCATCAGGCTTGAACGTCCTCGAGGCCACTGCTGTCGCCAACACAACCGTATCAGCATATGTCGCCAACACCGCACCATCAGCTTGTTTGGCCATACGACCAGTTTCTAACCGAAGCGGACGACCACCAATTTCCATTTCAACGACATGAATCATGTTTCAACCTTTCTGAATCCGTGGAGGCTCTCTCATAATGTTTTTAGGATTTCCTGCTTCGGATGTCACATGTGCGCATCATGAACATGGCAGTCGTTCAACTGTGTTGACATTGCACAATCCCAATTCTCGCGCCAGATTATTAGCAAACGAACAATGTACCGTTATTTACGAATGCCTAAAGCGGCAATAACGGTTTGATATTTCCCTTCATCTCCCCGTCTCAAATAATCTAACAATTTGCGCCGTTTGCTCACCATCTTCAGCAATCCCCGACGAGAATGATGATCTTTTTTGTTTGTTTTAAAATGATCCGTTAAACTCGTAATCCGCTTGGTCAAAATTGAGATTTGCACCTCTGAAGATCCGGTATCTCGATCATGCAGTCGGTGTGCTTCGACTGCTGCTGTTTTCTCTTCTTTCGTCAATGCCATAATGCCTCCTTCGGAATAGTGACCTCTCCTGAAAACCTACGTATTCCTTAAACAACAAAAAACCATGAATAGAAACCACCGTCAACATATTATTTTCAATTCACCTCACCTAATACGGTATCCAGTACCAACACAGACCCACTCTGACCTGCTTGCAACGAAGGCCCTTTTCCCAGTGCTAGCAAAGAACCGTCTTTGTTTTTTACGCGAACTCGAATACCTTCTCCTAGAATCGACGCACCAGATTTTCCATCAACCCATTCTACGCGATCCCATGGAATTGCATTCCCATGAAGCACTTTACGAGCATCATCTCCATTCACTACTACCGACGGAAACTCCTCTAACACATGGTCCAAGCTCCACCATGCTCCATTCAATTGAGAGACATCAGCGAGCGATTCAATATCAACGGCTTGATTAATATGTAATGGGCCAACACGTCGGCGTTGTAGCCAGTTCAAATGCCCGCCAACGCCTAAGCGATCCCCAATATCATGACACAAGGTCCTTACATAGGTTCCCTTAGAACAGGTAACACGAAAACTGACTTCAGGAATCGCCACACGCTCGATTTCCAACTCATGAATCACCACGGTTTTCGCCTGACGTTCAACAGTTTGCCCTTTCCGAGCTTTCTTGTACAAGGGCTGACCCCCAACTTTTACAGCTGAATACATGGGCGGCACTTGTTGTATAGGGCCATGGAAGTCCACGAATGCCGATCGAACATCACCCTCAGACAGTGAGTCACAAGACCTTTCTTCCAGCACAGCCCCCCATGCATCTTGGGTATCAGTTGTTTTACCTAATTGTAGAACTGCAGCATATTCTTTGTCCCAATCCACAAGATATTGAGCGATTTTTGTGCCTTTTCCAATCAACACTGGCAACACGCCCGTCGCATGCGGGTCCAAGGTTCCAGCATGGCCAACCTTTTGAATGCCTACAATCGTTCGAATCCTCTGCACCACGTCATGAGAGGTCCACCCATCAGGTTTATTGACAATTAATACTCCATGAGGCACGTGCTCTCCAAAGATACGCTCAACGTGTGATTGTTCCATACAAGGCGAAAGGAGCGTCATGAATTACCCGCTCTGTTCCTACGTAGAAGTAAGAGGGGACTTGTCCGATTCGGAGTGATCCTCAGGAGGAAGAGAATCAAGAATTTTTTCAATCCGATGAGCATACTCTGCACTGGTATCTTGATAAAATTTAATTTCAGGCGTATAGCGCAATTTCAATCGCCTTCCGACTTCTGTCCGAATAAACCCCACCGCGCTTTTGAGTCCTGGAGCAGTGTGTTGCTCATACTGCTCTGGCACCAATGTTGTCACATAGATGCGGGCAATCTTGAGATCAGCTGTCATTGTGACATCGGTGACGGTGACAAATTGCACTCTGGGGTCTTTTATTTTCCGCGAAAGAATCTCAGCAACTTCCATTCGAATTTGATCTGCCACTCGTATGGCCCGACTGATCGTTGATTTTGGCATGGCAGCAAAGAGATGAAGACCTTACAACAGTTCTATCTGAGACCGTAAGAGTTCAAGCGACGGATTGGCTCGAATATCATTGAGGACGTGATCGAGGGTTTGATTCACACGAGCAGTCTCATTGGCAATAACTGCAATTCCCACAATCGCTTTTTGCCAGAGATGCATGTCATCAATCTCAGCAATGGAAATATTGAATCGATTCTGAAGTCGTGTCTTCAAACTGACAAGGATTTGTCGTTTATTCTTAAGCGATTGGGCATCAGGGAAATGTAGTTCTACCGTACATAACCCAACAATCATTGCCATGATCTTAACCTAACAATCACATGTGCCTTATAATTTGGTCGCTTCCTCCTCTAACACATAGGCTTCCAGCACATCTCCAAGCTTCACATCATTGAAATTCTCAACACCGATTCCGCATTCATATCCTTGTTGCACTTCTTTCGCGTCGTCTTTGAAGCGGCGCAACGAGCCAATTTTTCCCTCGTACACCGTGACCTGATCTCGTATGACTCGCACCTTTGTATTTGTCCGTGCGATCACTCCGTCATTCACATAACAACCCGCAATGGTCCCTAATTTGGGGACGGAGAAAAGCTCCCGCACTTCTGCATGGCCGAGCACTCGCTCTTTAATGGTTGGGGCTAGCAGTCCTTCTGCTGCAGCACGAACATCATCAAGCACATTATAAATAATGGTATAGAGCCTGATTTCCACCCCTTCACGGTCAGCAATATTGGCCGCTTTGACATCTGGTCGAACATGAAACCCAATAATAATCGCCTGTGACGCAGCAGCTAACAACACATCCGATTCATTGATTCCGCCCACGCCACTATGAATGATTTTCAACTTGACGGCATCAGTCGAAATCTTGTGCAACGCATCACCCAATGCACCGACCGAACCATGTGCATCCGCTTTCAGAAGAACCGCTAATTGCTTGACTTCGCCGTCTCGGGCCTCCGCAAATAAATCATCCAAGGTTCGCCGAGACGAAGTCGCAAATCCAACTTCTTTCAGTTTTTGCATGCGGTCTTGAGCAATTCCCCTGGCTACTCGCTCATCTTTCACAACGATCAGTTGATCTCCCGCTTCAGGAACTCCTAATAGTCCGATGACTTCAACAGGAACTGAAGGTCCGGCTTCCTTTATGCGAGTGCCCTGATCTGATGTCAGCCCCCGGACTCGGCCACTCACCGCCCCCACGACAAACGTTTCACCCACCTTCAAGGTTCCACCTTGCACTAAAACTGTGGCTACAGGCCCTCGTCCTTTATCTAATTTGGCTTCCAACACCACACCGCGAGCCGAACAGGCCATATCCGCCTTCAATTCCATGACTTCGGCTTGCAGTAACACCATGTCGAGAAGACTATCTAAGCCCTGCCCTTCTTTAGCCGACACTTCAACATAAATCGTTTGCCCGCCCCAGGATTCAGGGAGCAACCCTAGATCAGCTAACCCTTGCTTAACTCGCTCAGGGTTTGAACCAGGCAAGTCTATTTTATTCACGGCGACGATTATCGGAACATTTGCGGCTTGCGCATGGTTGACGGCTTCAATGGTCTGCGGCATCGGACCATCATCTGCAGCAACGACCAACACCACAATATCCGTCACCTGCGCACCACGGGCCCGCATTCCCGTGAAAGCTTCGTGCCCAGGGGTATCGATGAATGTCACACTTTTTTCGCCGACTTTGACATAAGAGGCCCCAATGTGCTGAGTAATACCACCGGCCTCTCGATCGGTTACCCGTGTTTTTCGAATGGCATCCAACAGGGATGTTTTTCCATGATCAACGTGCCCCATCACTGTCACCACTGGCGATCGCGGCTCTAATTGTTCTTCTCCAGTCGGCTCTAATATATCCTCTAATAGAGCGTCCCCTCCTTTAGGCGCAACAGCCTCAACCGCAATGCCGTATCCCTCAGCGATAAGAACCCCTGCATCAATATCCATAGGTTCATTCAGATTTTTCAAGACATTTAAGTCCATGAGTTTTCGAATAATTTCTGCTGGCTTTTGACCCAACACCTCTGCGAAATCCTTGACCGAAATTCCAGCTGTTACCTTGATCACTTTTTTCCGTGGCTTGGTGGTTTCTCCAACTGACGTGGTCTGCACCTGGCGAATACGTTCCTCACGACGAAGCGTCGGGAGAGGGCGAAGATCCTGCCACACCGCGGCATCTTCGAATCGAGCAGCAAACATTTCTTCATTCTTTAACCGTGGTCCTTTTTTTAGCTTTTTTGCTTTATCTTCGGCTTGGCTCTCTCGTGCAGGCAAAGAACCTTTTTTGTCAACTTTCGTATCACTCTTCTTGTCTTTTTCAGCGGATGTATCTGAAGGAAGAACGGGCTGTTGATGTTTATCCTGCACATCCGTCGACATACCAGACATTGGAGCTTCAATCGCAACCGAGTCCGAGGATTCCAGAGGAGCATCATGTATGGCCCCACCAACAGGTGGCTCTTCACCCATTTGAATGTCTATTGTTGAGTCCGTAGCCACCTCATCAATCCCAGTAGATGGCACACCCTCTTCCTTAATAGAAGGAAACGCTGCAGCCCCTGCAGCCAGTTCTTCTTCCGTCTTCTTCTTTTTAATCAGAATATGCTTCTTCTCTGGTTTTTTAGGTTCAGAAATCGTAGCTTGCGCGCCACCTTTCCCGGAGACCGTCCCATCTTTTTTCAGAAGTCGCTCACCAGACTTTTTCGTTCCACCCTTGCCTGCAATACCTTCTGAAAAAGAAGCGACCTTGGGGGCAGCAACCTTCCCTTGCAGTACATCAATAGCCCACCGGGCCGCATCATCTTCGACGGCATTACTATGCGAAGTCACCTGAATGCCTAATCTCACCAACTCAGGAATCACCACACGGCTTTCCATCCCAAGTTTTTTCGCTATCTCATGAACTCGCATGCCTATCCTTTACGATGACGGAGAATCTTCCGGAACCGATTCTTCCGTGGTCTCCTGCTTGGATTCATTACTGGCTTCTTCGTGAGACTGCTCTGGAACTTCTTCCCCGACCGCCGATTCATTCACTAAATTTGCTGTTTCTTCGGCCAACGCAGCTTTGATTTCCAAATCTCGTTCCATTTTTTCTTTTTCATATTCAGTCGAACTAATGATGTCAATTTTCCAACCCGTCAACTTCGCAGCCAATCGGACATTTTGCCCGTTTTTCCCTATGGCTAACGAAAGCTGCGAATCCGCAACAACCACGAGTGCCGATTTTTTTTGATCATCAATACCGACTTTTTCAATTGACGCCGGATTCAACGCTTCCCCGATAAACACACGCGGATCATCGGTCCAAGGGATGATATCAATTTTCTCGCCCCGCAATTCGCGGACAATGGCTTGCACCCTGGACCCTTTGACTCCGACACAGGCCCCGACAGGATCCACCGCTTTATCACGTGACACGACTGAGATTTTTGTTCGATCTCCCGGCTCCCGAACCACGCCTTTGATTTCCACTATTTTTTCTGAGATTTCCGGCACCTCTAAACCGAACAGTTTCACCACAAAATGTGGATGCGCACGGGATAAAATCACTTGCACGTCTTTTGGTGTTCGCCGAACTTCCAGCAGCAATGCCCGAACTCTATCACCTCGACGATGCGCCTCACGAGGTATCTGTTCTTGAATCGGTAGCAGCGCTTCTGTTTTTCCAATATCAACCAAATAGTTACGCCGTTCTTGCCCGAGGATCACTCCATGGACTAATTCACCTTCTTTTTTAGAGTACTCTCGTTCAAGAGATTCCCATTCCGCTTCTCGAACTTTTTGACAAATGACCTGTTTTGCCGCCTGAGCCGCAATTCGCCCAAAACCATCCATATCAATGAGGGATCCAATTTCATCACCCATTTCCGCTTCATCATCAATTTGCCGAGCTTCTTCCAAAGAAATTTCGGTCTTCGCATCAACGACAGTCTCAGTAATCGTTTTCTTGCTCACTATAGAAATGTCACCGGTATCTATATCGATGTCGACCTGAATATTATCCCCCTGCCCCAATCGCTTTTTAGCTGCAGTCAAGAGAGCGGCTTCTAATGCCGAAAGGATTTTTTCCTTTTCAATACCTTTTTCTCGACCAATTTGATCGATCACCAACATGAGTTCGCTTTTCATGATTGTTCCTCGCAACACACCATAAGTAGTAGCCCGGACAGGCTACGGGCTGCTTGTATACGTCGGAGTGCTAGAATTCGACTTCGATCCTGGCTTTCACAATGTCACCCCAAGGCACACTATGCTCTCGGATAGCTTTGCCTCGGTCATCCACTAACTGTAATCCGACGTCCGTCACAGCCATGAGTCGTCCCAAAATGACAGCATGCTTCTGCATATCATTTTTCACAGTCAGACGGAGTTGCTGACCCTGAACACGTTGGAAATCTTTGGGATCCTTCAGTGGTCGATCTAACCCTGGTGAGGACACCTCGAATCGACACTGAGGCCCAGAAGGTTGAGTTACGTCCCATGTCCGACGAAGAGACCGATGAAACGTTTCACAGTCGTCAATCCCCAACCCGCCGTCTTTATCAAGTGTCACACTCACCAAAGGACTGGTTGGTTTCCCCGTACAGTGCACATCAAGGATTTCGACACCCAATGCCCTCGCTATGGGATCGCCTACCTGACGAATAACTTCCGCAAGATTTTCAGCCATGAAGGCCACCATGAAATCCTTGTGGATAGCGGCCACAGCTACAGACCAAAAAAAAGTGGGCTCACGCCCACTCAACCAGTGCGTACCCTAGCACTTTCCTTATTCAAAGGCAAGAAATCGGTAAGGCCTTTCGCCGTCCCCTTAGCCCATCATCCTTCAGAGATTCATGAGCCTTGAGAGTCCGCCATAGGCATAAGATCACCTCCGTGATAGACTAATTTTTGAAAGAATACTCCATGCGCTCTTTAATCAATACGAGAGGAATGTAGCAGATGCCCACAATCATTTCTGTGGCTTCAGGAAAGGGCGGAGTCGGGAAAAGCATGGTTGTGAGCAACCTGGGACTCTTGTTGGCTCGCAAAGGTCACCGTGTGATTTTAGTCGATATGGATATCGGCGGCGCCAATCTCCACATTCTCTTTGGAATGTTTCATCCCCCCTCTACGCTTACGGATTTTTTTACCAATCGGGAAACACATCTTGAAAACATCGCACATCCGTTAGCGAACACCCCCTCTCCTCTCAGGCTCATTCCTGGAACAGGAGAAACTCTGATCACGGCAAACCTGCAACATTCCAAGAAAAAACGCCTCATTCGACATCTCCAAAAACTCGATGCTGATATTATTCTGGTCGATGTTGGAGCCGGCACCAGTTACCACACTCTAGACTTCTTTCTTTTAGCGGATTGCTTTTTGACCGTGGCGACACCGGATCCCACCTCAGTATTAGATCTCTATCGATTTATCAAACTTGCAGCGATTCGGAAGGTCCTCACCGCCTTTTTGGCGCGTGACCCTATTGCTGAAGCCCTCCTTAGCAAAGATTTTCACAGTATCACGGAAGTCTTAGAGGCAGTCGGACGAACAAGTGAAGCAGGGCTAGGGTTAGCACAACAAATGTTGCAACATTTCCAGCCAGCATTAATTTTGAATCGGATGACCACGAAATCTCGAATTAATACACTGCATTTGCAGAACTTACTGAAACAATACGTTGGGACGGACCTGTCAGTTCTAGGGAATATCCCGGAAGATCCCCACGTCCAACAGTCCATATTGAAGTATTTGCCTGTTGTGGAATTCTCACCACAGGCTCCAGCAGCTCTGGCCTTCGATCAGATAACAGAGAATGTCCTTGAATTAGTCCGGCAACAAGAAAAATTACCACAACACATTGAAGAACCCAGAAAAATCCGGGCTTAGAAGCCTGGGCAAGAACGTAATCGTCGCGAGGAAGAAGGCTGAAGGGAGCGATGAAAAAAGATGAGTCTCGAGTGAGAGAAAAAAAGGCACTGACCAATTCTGCCTCTTTTACTACTTGCTCCTCACTTTTCACTTCATGAAGACGGGTCTGAAGGAAGTAAATTGCGAATAGCGTTGGACAGTGACTTGAGGGTCATGGACACACTCTCCAATTCGGCTCCTTTGTCTTGTAATGCCGATTGCATGGTTGACACTGTACGCACCAACCGGTCTCGCTCTTTGGAAACCTGAGAAAAATCAACCAACGATGCTTCTAATTTTTTGACTTTTTGTTCCAAGCTACTGCAGGTTTTCTTGGCTGACTCGGATTCCACTTTCACTGTTCCTAATTCCTTCGTCAACGAATCAACCATGTTTTCGGCAGACTGCAAATTCCGATGGGTATCGATACGATCTTCTTCGCTCTCTAAAAATTCGCTCTCTAAAAATTGCTGATTGAGTCGATCAATCACCACGGCCCATTCTCGAGCGACTCCACCAAGGGACTTCGGAACTGCAGCCAATTGAGCCTCTTTGCCCAGCTGCCCAACCGCCTGCTGAATCCAATCAATAAACAACGTTGCTTCGCGAAAATTTAGATCGACCATCGCCGTGGCTTCTCCAGACGAGGAAACGGCCTCCGCACTTGGCTCCAATTCTGGGGAGGGCGACTGAGGAGTTGGTTGAGCGGACGCAGCTGCCGTCGGCTTCTCGATTGAAGACCCTGTATGGAATTGCTGCAATAAGACGGCGACACAATGCCGGCAAAAAGGTTGCTCTGTGGATGGACAGGAACACTTCGTCGACAAGGTCCCCCCACGTAATTTAATCGTCTGCGCATAGACACCATACGTGCCATTGACCTCTGCTACCACTTGTGTCCCATTGACTTCAACAATATTCACACGTTGATCCGCAAAATATTGGTTGCCAATTTTAAAGACCTGGCCTCCAACAACAGACTCCACCATATCAGGATTGAGTTGACCAAGTTCTTGGGCAGAACATGAAATCCGAT